>JBLNAY010000126.1:0-33748 GCA_050259715.1 Candidatus Dadabacteria bacterium | reverse complement strand
GAATTAGATGAAAGCAAAATACCTCAAAGCATACAATGGAATGCGTCCGACAGTACTCTCAACGCTCCACAACAGGCAAAAGCTATAATGCTTTCTCTATGGGATGGAGCAGATAAAGCGGCCTTGCGTATTGATCTTTGGACACAAAAAATGATGGTGGACGAAATGGCTGATTTCTACTATCAGACGATGATGACCATGGCCGATACATTTGACCGTGCAACGAGAATGTCAGAACTTGTTGATGATATGAAAGATTTTGCAAAGAAGTTCCAGGCTAAGTTCCGTGAACAGCAAGCGAAGGAACAGCACAAGGGTCATCAGCATTAATAATGATGTTCATAAGCATAAGTAATCAGTACTTTGTATTAGAATTGAACGATACCACCGGTGGCAGTCTATTAACCTAAAACAGTAAAACAAACTATGTCTTTAGAGCAACAAGTAATGGCAGAAATGAAGGACGCCATGAAAGCAAAAGAGGAAGCAACTTTAAGAGGCCTTAGGGCTATTAAAGCTGAAATAATCAAGGCCAAAACAGAACCGGGGGCCGGTGGTGAAATCACACCTGAGAAAGAACTGGCTATGTTGCAAAAAATGATGAAGCAAAGGAAGGACTCACTGGAGATCTATCAGAAGCAAAATCGTGCAGACCTGGCACAGAAGGAACAGGAAGAAATAACTGTTATCGAGAGATTCCTACCAAAACAACTATCACCTGACAAATTGAGGATAGAAGTACAACAGGTGATCAATGATACCGGTGCAGCTTCCCCGGCAGACATGGGCAAGGTGATGGGAGTGGCGACAAAGAAACTCGCAGGAAAAGCTGATGGCAAGAGCATCTCTGCTATGGTAAAGGAGCTTCTTTCAAAGTAATTTATGATTATTGATGTAATTACTTTGATCCTGGTAATAATTGCATTTTTTAAAGGAGTTCGTAAGGGGCTGATAGTTGCGGTATTTTCTTTTTTTGGCTTTATGATAGGTTTGGCAGCTGCTCTGAAACTTTCTACAGTTGCAGCAGGTTATCTCAGTTCTAATGCGAATGTATCACACCAGTGGTTGCCAGTACTGGCCTTCCTGGTGGTATTTATAATTGTAGTGCTTTTGGTACGAATTGGAGCCAAACTAATTGAAGGAGCAGCAAGAGTGGCTATGCTTGGATGGCTTAACAGGTTAGGCGGTATTTTGTTCTTTGTCCTGATATACCTCTTCATCTTCAGCACCTTTCTTTTCTATACCGTACAACTGCATATCATCAAACCCGAAACTACTGAAGCATCAGTGACCTATCCCATAGTTAAACCCATTGCTCCGGTCATTATGGATGCAATGGGAACCATTCTGCCGTTTTTCAAAAATATGTTCAGGGAGCTATTACACTTCTTCGGCAATTTATCAGAAAAACACGCCTCGGCATAATAATGTTACTGTTACAATCGGGTGAGGCATTAAATATAAAGTCTTTATTTTAGCGTAATTTAGAAGAAGAGCTGATGCAATACCAGGTAAAAGAATTAGGTAAGTTAAAGTACATTGAACAAGGTGAAGGAGAGCCGCTTGTATTATTACACGGATTATTTGGTGCATTAAGCAACTTTCATGAGCTGATAGAACAGTTTAAGACCACCCATAGGGTGATCGTTCCCATGCTTCCTCTATTTGAATTGGATATCCTGCATACCAGTGTTGGAGGCCTAGCAAAATTTGTATTCCGTTTTCTTGAGGCAATGGATTTAAACAAAGTGCATCTCCTTGGCAACTCCCTGGGAGGCCATGTAGCACTAGTATACACATTGAAACACCCAGAAAGGATAAAGTCTCTCATATTGACAGGGAGTTCTGGACTTTTTGAGAACGGCATGGGTGATACATATCCACGCAGAGGTGATTATGAGTATATAAAGAAAAAAACGCAGCTGACCTTCTACGATCCAAACACCGCAACCAAAGAACTCGTGGATGAGGTGTTTGAAATAACACGTAACCGTTTGAAGGTCATAAAGATAATTGCATTAGCTAAAAGTGCGATCCGCAATAATCTTGGTGAGGAATTGAACAGCATTCTGCAACCTACACTACTAATTTGGGGGAATAATGATACGATCACTCCTCCTTTCGTGGCACGGGAGTTTAACCGTCTGATTCCACACAGTGAACTGTATTTTATAGACAAATGTGGGCACGCCCCCATGATGGAGCAACCCGGGGAGTTCAACGTGATCTTAGATAAATTTTTGAAAAAACTGAAAGAGCCTGCAACAGTTAGGTAGACAATGATGTCTTTTAAGTAGGCCGCTGATGCTATGTTAACACGTGATCTCATATCGAACTCTATTCCTTACCTCCACTCGGAAGATAAGGTGTTCCGCGCACTACAGTTAATGAATGACTATCATGTTACTCATCTGCCGGTGGTGCAGGATAATAGTTATCTTGGGATAATAAGTGAAGAACAGCTGTTGCAAAGCGATGATGATTCTACTCTCAATGACTTACAGATTATAGATGGTACTACCTCAGTGCAGGCAAATGATCACTTCCTGAAAGCCATTCAAACCGCTGTAATTAATAAACTTAGTGTAGTTCCGGTAGTGGAGGAGAAACAATTAGTAGGTATCGTCACATATAATGATCTTTTGCGGAATGCTTCTGAATTTATGAGCCTTAATCACCCGGGGGCTTTAATCGTGTTAGAACTGGAGAATCAGAATTACTCGTTTGCTGAGATCAACCGTATTGTGGAGTCGAATGATGCACAAATTACCCAACTGAACACCAATACAGACCCTGACACCGGCATAATGCAGGTAACCATCCGGGTAAATAAATTAGAAGTATCAGACCTCATAAGTACTTTCCAGAGATACGAGTACAACGTAAAATATTATTTTGGGGAGGAATTATACGAAAATGAACTCCGCTCTAACTTTGACAACCTGATGAACTACCTCAACATTTAAGACTTTCCTACATTCGTCATGGATTAGGTATCATTTTTTGTCTATATTCCGTATAAATCCTCCGCCTCATGATCACACTTAGGTGTTTGAGTTTTTGTGGTTTCTTGCTTATGATCGCTCTTTCGGTGCACGGCCAGGGGGGAATGAGTGGCTATTCGCTTATACTTTCCACAGACAAGGAAGTAGAGGTTTGCGACAGTAATGCACAATATATAATCAAAGATATTTCCGTAACGGGTAACCGTCGGACAAAAGATGCAACTATACTCCGTGAGCTTTCTTTTGATGTTAATGAATCCTTCAATCTCAGTGACTTTGCCAGGAAATTCAATATTGCCAAGCAACAACTGATGAACACTGGCTTGTTTCGTAATGTAGAAGTATCCATGAGGAGCCGTAATGATCATGAGGTATTTGTAAACGTAGACGTAGAAGAAAGATGGTATTTCTATCCTTTGCCATTTGTAAAAGTTGTTGACGACAAATTTGGAAAGTGGTGGAATGAAAAAAATCACAACCTTGACCAGTTAATTTATGGTATCCGTCTTACCCAGGGTAATGTTACCGGGCGAAATGACAATTTGTATGTCACACTGATGAATGGATATACCACTGAGGTAGCTATTGAATATAAGGGGCTTACATTGGACAAGGACATGAAGTGGTATACGAATATTAACCTCGGATATGGAAAGAATCACGAGATTAATTATGGTACTAATTATAACAAGCAGCTACCGGTAAAAGTAAATAACGATTACCTCCACACATTCTCCCGTGCATTGGTAGATGTCACCTACAGACCAGCCATTAAGGTGCGTCATACTTTCCATGCGGGTTATCTTTATGAGAGGATCGCCGACACGGTCATGGGACTCAATAAGAGTTACCTGCCTTCCGGAACTTCTCTTCTATATCCTGAGTTAGGCTATACCCTTTCATATTCAAACCTGGATTACAACCCTTATCCTACACAGGGTTTCGCCGGTGACGCTTCAATTATGAAGTTGGGATTTTCTTCTAAGCTTAACATGTGGCAGTTCGTAACACGTGCTTCTTCCAGTTGGCGTTTATCACCAAAAGATTTCTTTAATGTTCGTGCTGTCGGGATGCTGAAGCTTCCTTTTGAACAACCGTATTTAATGCAGCGATTCATTGGAAGTGGTGATTATTTCATACAGGGATATGAAAACTATACTATAGATGGCGTAGCAGGTGCATATGCAAAAGCGACTATTGGTCACTCCCTCATAAATACTTCTATCCGGATTCCTACAGTACGTTTTACCAACCTAACTTCCATACCTCTTAAGGTCTATGCAAAGGCATTTGTGAATACAGGGTACATCTATAATAAGTACTCTGATGAAACTCTTACGAATGTAAAGATTGACAATTACCTGAATAATAAAATGATTTATAGTGCAGGTTTTGGTTTGGATATAGTTGCCTTCACTGATCTTATAGTAAAATTAGAGTGGAGCTGGAACCAGTTAGGGCAAAACGGATTATATTTACACCAACGCGAAAGATACTAGTAGCTTCTTTGCAAACTTTACATTTTGAAGGTAGCCATTTACAGTAGGGTGCTGGACTTAAGCCAGCAGGAAGACGTACAGTTATTCTTCAACGAACTGGAGAACGAACAGATTGTACCTGTGGTTTACCAGCCTTTCTTCACCGAGATCAGTGATAAAATCAAATTACCTGCAAGCACTGAAATCTTTTCCGATCATACTGAATTGACAGAGGACATAGATTTTTTTATTAGCCTGGGTGGAGATGGGACACTCCTGGACACCATTACGTTTGTTCGCGATAAAAACATCCCGGTAGCAGGTATCAACTTTGGTCGGCTTGGGTTCCTGGCAAGCATTGGACGGGATGAACTGACGACAGCAGTAAAAGCTCTTGCACGTCGGTCTTATATCGTCGATAAAAGAGCCTTGCTACATGTAGATTCCAACATTCCTCTTTTCAATGATGTTCCGTATGCACTGAATGAATTTGCTATTCATAAGAGGGATGTAGCACCAATGATTAAGATACACACCTATATCAATGGTGAGTTGTTGAATACGTATTGGGCCGATGGATTGATCCTCGCTACACCTACAGGATCAACAGGTTATTCACTTAGTGTGAACGGTCCCGTGGTGTTCCCTGAAGCAGCAAGCTTTGTATTAACACCAATTGCCCCACATAATCTGAACGTGAGGCCTATAATAATTCCTAACGACGTTATTGTATCTTTTGAGATCGAAAGCCGTTATGATGAAATTATTTGTGCCCTTGACTCCAGGCGTGAACTGGTGAACAAAAATGTTTTATTAGCCGTAAGAAAGGAGAATTTTAAGCTAAACCTCATAAGATTAAACGAAAATAATTTCCTCCAGATGCTTACCAAAAAGCTTTCCTGGGGGCTGGATAAGAGAAACTAAAGAGAGGAGCATACCAAAAGCCTGTTTATTTCGTTCTTTAAATGCTAAATATTTACTTTGCAATTATGAGAAGAATACTGACTGCTGTATTGCTTTGCATACCGACACTGCTTTTTGCCCAGAATAGTATTGTGCAGGAAGGTGAATTTGCCTTCGGTCTCGGGGGAGCACATTATTTCGGAGACCTCAATACTAGGGCAAGATTAAATGCGCCTAAACTGGCAGCCACTGTCTTCTTTCGGAAGAATTTAGGTAATTATATAGCACTGAGGGTGGGGGGTACTTTCGCTCAGTTAGGGTATTCTGACAAGTATAATACACACAATGAAGCAATGCGTCTTCGCAATCTTAGCTTCAATACCAAGATTTGGGAACTAGCCTTACAGGGTGATTTCAACTTTTATCGCTTTATGCCGGGTGAACCTGACTTCCGTTTCACTCCTTATGTAACATTTGGGGTGAGCCTTTTTAACTATGATCCATACACTTATCTGAAAAATCAAAAATATTTTCTCAGACCATTAAACACTGAAGGACAGGGTGATCCATTGTACCCTGACCGGAAACCTTACAGCACAATGGCTACTGCCATTCCTTTTGGTGTAGGTATAAAATATGCCTTTAACGACCGTGTAAATATTGGTTTCGAAGTGGTGCATCGCTTTACTAATACAGATTACCTTGATGATGTGAGCACTACTTATGTAGATCCAGCTGTCTTCCCTCCTAACCCCGATGGTACTACCAATGCTGGCTTATTGCTCTCCGACCGTTCTTATGAACTGATTACACCTCCTATAGGTGTAAAAGGCAGAGAGAGGGGAAACAGCCAGAATAAAGACCAGTTTGCAACAGCTATTCTTTACATCAGTTTCAACCTGCAGTCCTACCATTGTCCTACAGCGTGGTAATGAACGGATCCAAATAGAATGACCCTAATTTAGTGAACAGAGTTCCTGGGGATCCCGGTTTTATGCTGTGGAGTGCACAAATTTGTTATCACAAGAGGAAAAATGTAATAAGTAGGGGAATCAGTAATTACATTTGTAAATACGTAAGTATTGTAGTAGACAACTACCTATGGATGAATATACAATGGCTGATCTCCTGGAACAAATTAATAAATCCGCTCTTCCCAATCATATAGCCATAATTATGGATGGCAATGGTCGCTGGGCTAAAGACCATGGAAAGGATCGCCTTTTCGGCCACTACCAGGGGGTGGAAAGTGTCCGGGACATTGTAGAGGGTTGTGCTGAGCTCCAGATTGGCTATCTCACCTTATATGCTTTTTCTACTGAGAATTGGGATCGTCCGCAGGATGAGGTTACGGGCCTTATGGAATTGCTGGTCAAGACGGTGAGGAAAGAAGTAGAAACTCTAAATAAAAATAATATCCGCCTGCACGTGATAGGGGATATGGAAATGCTACCTGCGGAAGCAAGGAACGAATTGAATGAAGCATTAGAGATAACTCACGAGAATACCGGGATGAACCTGGTGATGGCTCTTAGCTATAGTGGCAGATGGGAGATCTGGCAGGCAGTGAAGAATGTTGCCAAAGATGTAAAGGAAGGGAGGTTATCTATCGATGAAATTGAGCAGGACACTATTCAGCAATACCTCTGTACACATAACTTTCCTGATCCGGAGCTAATGATAAGAACCAGTGGTGAGTACCGGATCAGCAATTTTCTGCTATACCAGTCGGCGTATACAGAGCTCTATTTTACGCCTGTGCTTTGGCCCGACTTCAGGAAAAACAACCTTTATGAAGCCCTGATTGATTATCAAAACCGGGAACGTCGTTTTGGTAAAACAAGTGAGCAGATTGCTTCTTCGCCTCAGCAACAGGAAAATACATCATCCATTGGATAATATCAGAATTCACTCGCCAATCCCTTCTCATGGGGTGCTTAATCGCGCAATACGCTTATCTCTCTATAAAATACAGCTGAAGTTGAGGGTGCCCGTAGGTGGTTGTTTTAACAAAGCCATTTCAAATTTACCGTTAATTTGCTCCCCAAACTGCAGAATAATCAATTGACGTCTCACTGAATTATATAACATGCATCGACTCATACGTGTCCTCTTTTCTATAGTCTTCCTTTTAACAGTATCTGCTTCATTTGCACAGGAACCTGTTACTTCGGTTGATCCGGACTTGCTGGCACTGCAAAATGCAAAAGTCCCAAAAGAGTACACCATTGAATCTATCAAGGTTACCGGTCTTACTACTCTTGATACTGCAATCGTCTTATCCATTGCGGGAATTCAGAAGGGGGATAAAGTCATGATACCCGGCGGTGATGCATTTTCAAAATCTATTAATAACCTGTGGCGGCAGAAATTGTTTTCCGATATCCAGATTTTCATTACTGCAGTTCATGATGATAAAATAGACCTGGAACTCAATGTGCAGGAAAGGCCACGCCTCGGTAGCTTCAAGTTTATCGGGCCAAGAAAGACCGAGTCTGATGAACTTACGACCAAGATAGGTTTAACCAAGTCTACCATTATTACCGAGAACACCAAACGGAATGCCGTTGATGTAATCAAAAAATATTACAGCGACAAGGGTTTTATGAATGTGCAGGTAAGAATTGATCAGAAATCAGATCCGTCCTTCGCCAATGCTCAATCGCTGATCTTTTATGTTGATAAGGGAAATAAGGTTAGAATAGAAGACATTGACTTCTTTGGTAACGAATCGGTAGCTGACCTGGCGTTGAAAAAACAAATGAAAGGAACCAAGGAAATGAGCCGGTTCACTTTGCACCCGCTAAATACTCCTAGTCCTTACGGAATCAATAACCCTGTCACCTTTCATGAATATGCAAGGAACTGGGGTTTTATGTCGCCTACTGCAACCAAGAATTACATAGACCCTTACTTCCGCTTTAAATTATTCAGTAGTTCTAAATTCGATCCCAAGAAGTACGAAGAAGATAAAGACAAGATTCTAGACTACTACAATTCATTAGGCTACAGGGATGCACAGATAATTGCTGATACACAGTACTACAACAGCAAAGGCAATCTTGAAGTTGACCTCAAAGTCAGGGAAGGAAGGAAGTACTATTTTGGTAATATTGCCTGGAGAGGCAATACCAAGTATCCCGACTCACTCCTTACTGCGATACTTAATATCAACAAAGGAGATATCTACAATATTGAACTGCTGAACAAACGTCTTGGTAAACAACTATCACCTGAAGGCGGCGATATCAGTGGCCTGTATATGGATGAAGGTTACTTGTTCTTCCGTGTGGATCCTGTAGAAACAAAAGTTTACAATGATACTATAGATTACGAGATCAGGATCGTTGAAGGCCCTCAGGCGAGAATAAAGAACGTGACCATCTCCGGGAATGATAAAACAAAAGATTATGTCATTCGCCGTGAGTTGAGAACAGTGCCCGGTGATCTTTTCAACCGTTCTGCTCTCATTCGTTCACAAAGAGAATTGGCAGCACTGAACTATTTCAACCAGGAGAAGATAGAACCTAATGTAGTTCCCAACCAGGAAGACGGCACAGTGGATATCAACTGGAAGCTCGAAGAGAAATCATCTGACCAGTTGGAACTTTCAGCCGGCTGGGGTGGTGGCATTGGATTCACCGGTACACTTGGTGTCACCTTCAACAACTTCTCTATAAAGAACATATTACACAAAGAAGCATGGGACCCATTGCCTATGGGTGATGGACAGAAGCTGAGTCTTCGTTACCAATCAAACGGAAGGGCGTACAATTCATACAACTTCTCTTTTACAGAACCATGGCTCGGAGGTAAAAAGAGAAACTCACTGACCTTTGCTCTTTATCATTCCAAATTCTCTAATGCATACGATTACCTGACCGGTACTTTCGACAAGGCAAAGTCGGATACCAACTACCTGAAGACAACAGGTGTGTCTCTTTCACTGGGTAAACAACTTAACTGGCCGGATGACTATTTCAGTCTTATTTATGCATTAAACTATACCCGTTACGACCTGGCTCACTACCCGATCTTCCAGGGACTGGAAAGTGGTAGTTCCAATAACGTAAGTTTCAAACTGGGATTACAAAGATCTTCCATCTTTGATCCTACTTTCCCCAGAAGCGGATCTAATTTCGTGGCAAGCGTACAGTTTACGCCACCTTATTCTCTCCTGAATCCTTCATCAGTAAATTCAGTCAATCCATATAAGAATCCTGAATATCATAAATGGAGATTAACCTCAGAATGGTATGTGCCTTTAGGTAAACCCGGTGGTGCCGACAAGAACAGGCAGTTTGTAATGAAGATAGCTGCTAAATATGGCTTCATGGGACGCTATAATCGCAAGCTGGACTTCTCTCCATTTGAACGCTTCCAGTTGGGCGGTGATGGGGTCACCAATAGTTATGGCTTGTTAGGTTATGATGTGGTAGCACTGAGAGGTTATCCTGTATTCGACGTATCAGATCCTACTATCAATAATCCAGATAAGACAAGTGCTAACACCTTCTTTACCATATTCAACAAATACTCACTGGAAGTACGTTATCCTTTGGTAACAAATCCCGGTAGCACCATTTATGGTCTTACTTTCTTTGATGCAGCTAACGGTTGGTTTAACTTCAAAGATTACAACCCATTCCGACTGCGTCGTTCTGTTGGTGTTGGTATGCGTTTCTTCCTGCCCATGTTTGGTCTTCTTGGCTTTGACTATGGAGTCGGACTCGATCGTCTCAAACCTGGAAATGGGTTAAAGGATGCAGCACGCTTTACATTCATGTTAGGATTTGAACCGGAATAACCCGATAATTGCTTTATGAATTAATATACCCCATCATGAAAAAAATCCTTCTACTCGCAACGTTTTGCTTTGGCTTTGTTGCCCTTTCTTTTGCGCAACGTTATGCCATCATAGACACAAAACTCATTCTTGACCAGGTGCCTGCTTACAAAGCAGCTCAAAAGCAACTGGATGACATTGCCGCAACCTGGCAGAAAGAAATTGATGCCCAGCAACAGGAACTGGACAAAATGTATAAAGACTTTGATGCTGAACAAGTGATGTTAAGCGATGACCTGAGGAAGAAAAGAGAAGACCAGATTTTAACAAAAGAAAAGAATGTACGCAACCTGCAAAGACAACGCTTTGGTTTTGAAGGCGACCTGTTTAAAAAGAGGCAGGATCTTGTAAAACCTATCCAGGACAAAGTTTATAATGCTGTGCAAAAATTATCTGTACAGAGGGGTTATGACTTTGTTTTAGATAAAAGTGAAGGGATTACAGTTATCTTTGCCGACCCAAAATTGGATAAGAGTGATGATGTTTTAAGGGAACTGGGTGTTAAATAAAAATTTGTAAAAACAGTATAACCATCCAACCAGGGAACCTTAAAAAACTATCATAACAATAAGAAAACAATCTAATGAACAAATTCAAATTCTTACTGATCGCTGCCATTGCTTTAATTACAGGCACAACTGCTATGGCTCAAAAAACAGGTTACATCAGTGTTGACCAGGCGGTATCCATCATGCCTGAAGTTGCCAGGATCGATACAGCTTTACAAAAGTTCCAAAGAGATTCCCTGAACCAGGAGTTTGCCAGCCTGGTACAAGAGTATAATTACAAAGACAGCCTGTTAACTAAAACAGACACTACCAAGATGCCTGTTGCTGTTAAAAAGCAATACCGCCAGGATCTGGAGAGCATTGCTTACCAGGTTCAAAACTGGCAGGGTATTTCCCAAAACGTTATGCAGAACAAGCAACAGACCTTACTGGAGCCAGTATACCGCAGGTTAATGGCTACCATCCAGACTGTAGCTAAAGAGAATGGCTATACTTATGTTTACAACAAAGAAGCATTGTTGGTTGCTCCTCCGGGTGATGACCTTCTGCCTTTAGTTGCCAGGAAATTAAACATTAAACTTCCTGCAGGAGGTGCTCCTATCGCAGCCCCTGTTAGCCAAAAAACTAAGATTGAAGACGACAAAACAAAGATCAAGACCAAGCAGTAATTTGCTTTTAATATTATAAAATCATCCCGGTTCTTTGCAACCGGGATTTTTTTTGTCAATAGGGTTGTTATTTTGTGCTTATGGGACCTATAGGTGTATTCGATTCAGGTTATGGCGGATTGACGGTTTTACGCGAGTTTGTCAACCACTTGCCCCAATATGATTATCTCTACCTGGGTGATAATGCAAGGGCACCGTATGGTACCCGTAGCTTTGAAACGGTTTACCGCTATACGCTGGAAGCTGTGAAATGGTTGTTGAAACAGGATTGCCCTTTGGTGATTCTCGCCTGCAATACGGCATCTGCGAAAGCATTGCGTTCTATTCAACAGCGCAACCTTCAACAAATAGATCCAACCGTAAGAGTATTGGGGGTTATCCGTCCCACAACAGAAGTAATCGGTAATTACACCAAAACCAAAAACATTGGTATACTCGCTACTCCCGGAACGGTACAATCAAAATCATACGAGATTGAGATTGAAAAGTTCTTCCCGGGAATACATATTGAACAGGAGGCCTGTCCTATGTGGGTGCCCCTGGTAGAAAATGATGAACACCGCTCTGAGGGGGCTGATTACTTTATTGAGAAGCATTTAAAGAACATTCTTTCACGCGATAAGGACATCGATACCTTACTGCTTGCCTGTACGCACTACCCCTTGCTTAAAGAGAAAATCCAACAGCATCTGCCTTCCTCTGTGCAGGTAATTTCCCAGGGTGAAATTGTAGTGGAAAGCCTGAAGGATTATTTGCACCGGCATCCTGAAATTGAAAGCAGGATCAGTAAAGAAGGGAAACTTTCCTTCTTTACCACCGACTCAGCTGAGGACTTCAATAATAAAGCAAGCATTTTCTTTGGGGAACGCGTGCATTCTACACATGTCGATAGCCTTGGATAACTGCCAGTAAAAGAAGTTTCCTGGTAAATTCTACTGGTAGGATTATGAGAAGAAAATCGAAATGAATATCCAGAGAATTGAGACGGATGATTCAAACCTTTTAGTAAGCTTTTGGTAAGCTTTTGGTAAGCTTTTGCATGGACAAAAGCTATGGAAAAGCTTATCAAAAGCTTACCAAAGGCTATGGAAAAGCTGGGTTAAACTCTTAATGGTGCTGTTGTATTATTAGTTCTTTTATATAAAGAGTGCAGTCTATCAAGTTTATTTAAGTTCGGATGCGACGGCTTCCTTATAGGTAGCGCCTATGGGTATATCTTTTTCACCCACCCTGATGTAGTTTCCTTCAAGAAAGGAGATCTTGTTTTTGGCAATAGCAAAACTCTTATGCACCCTTATGAATGCCTGTTGCGGAAGTTGGTCCAGCAGGTCTCTTAATGTATCATTGATTAAATAAGATTGTTCTTTGGTAGTTACCCTCACATAATCACCCATGGCTTCCAAATGAAGAATGTCGTCTATGGCTACTCTGAATGTTTTCTTATCTGCCTTAAGAAATATGACACCGGGAGAAGATGATGATTTATCACCTGCATTCGTTCTGCGGAGGCTTATTGCTTTATTCACAGCTTTCAAAAAGCGTTCGAGTGAAAAGGGCTTTAACAGGTAATCGACTGCATCAAGGTCAAAACCCTGCACAGCGTATTCGGGATAAGCTGTAGTAAAGATCACTAGCGGGGGAGAGGGTAAGGACTTAAGAAAGTTAATACCTGAAAGCCCCGGAAGGTTAATGTCAAGGAAAAGTAGGTCAACTGTTTCTGTACTTAGTGCAGCTTGTGCTTCAAAGGCGTCATTGCAAACGGCTGTTAAGGAAAGTGCAGGATGTGAATCAATGTAATTCTTCAACACGTTCTGTGCTAGCGGTTCATCTTCTATTACCATGCATTTCAACTTAGCAATCATAAATGCAGTTTAAGTGACACTGAATACTCTGTCGCGCTATCATTCGTTTGTAATTCGTAATTCGATGGATACATCAGTTCCAGCCTTCTCTTTACATTCTGCAGACCAACACCCGAATACTGGTTGACTGGCAGGTTGTCCACTACTCCTTTGTTATTCCTAATACTAAAGTAGAAGTTATCGTCTTTTAAAGCAATGTCTATATCAATATAGGAATCACCTGTAGTCGCCTTAGCGCCATGCTTAAAGGCATTTTCAACAAATGTCAGCAACAGCAGGGGCGCAATACATTTATTTTCTCCATTTACCGCAATGTTTCTTTTTATGTGCAGCTTTTCGGAGGATCTTATCTGTTGAAGGTCTATATAGTCATTCAACACCTGTATCTCTTTCCGGATCGGTACAACATCTTCTTTCGATTCATACAGGTAATAGCGCATGATGGCTGACATCTTCAATACCGTGTCCGGCAATCGTTCGTCTTTATCAAGAGATAAAGAGTATATGCTGTTGAGGGTATTAAAAAGAAAGTGAGGATTGATCTGTGATTTCAAAGCTTTCAGTTCAATATCTATATTCTCTTTTTCCACCTGCAATAACTTCTGCTGCAATTCGGCCATCGTGAGCCATGATTTCGAAAGTTTCAGTAAGGTGCTGATGCCAATGAGGCCAACAACAAACAAGAGTATTTCCCACCAGGTGTAATAAGAAATGAAAAACAGGTTGGGAAGTAAAATAGCTGACCAGTGCTCAAAGAAACTGGTGTTCAGCCAAACAGATAACGCAATTAAAGTGAATAGAATCAGTATGTACAAAGCCCATTTTTTTCTGCCGGCAACAGAAGGGATCAGCCATTCGAGATTGATATAGGTAACCGGTAACAAGGTGAGAAGGAAAAGAGCGGGGTAGATATAATCCATTTTCACCGCGGGGCTGTTCACTTTGAAAATGATGAACAGGATGTAGTAAACGGTTGCCAGGAAAACAAGATGGAGAAATAGTCGGATCCCCACCTTATTGTACCAGTATGATTTGGCTTGCATATATTAGTGTTGGCGCGTCAATACTAAAGTACTCTCCTTTGTATACAAACGTGAATCTTTGCCATATTTAGTGATAAATTTCTGTAATTCTTCAGTGGATGCTGTAATGGCTATGTTTCCAAACAATGGGTCTTGTTCATTGCGCAGGGCTGCTGTACCTGACTGTATTTGGTGTTCAACAAACCTTGGGTCAATAAAGCTAAACTGCATAACATCTTTATGGATTACCACTTTTGCAAACGTGTAACCACCTTTGCTTGATCCAAAGACAGCTGAAGATGATTGATCGGAAGTTCCAGGTGTGGCAAGGTTTTCATTTTCTTTCATTCTGAAACTTTCCAGCGTCTCCAGTTGTGCATACAGCTCTCCATTAATGGAAGTAAACGAAAGGACCATGTAGTAACGAACACCATTTGCAAAAAAGTTGGTGATATACCCATTTTGGAAAACTTTCCGTTCTGCTGCCGGCATTTGATTCATGCGTTGTTCGGGTGTCTTTTTCTTCTCATCAGCAGATTGCCCATAATACTTATCAATTTCACTTCCCAGCGCCTTTTCCAGAATAAAGGTTTGACCAGCACCTGTCCACTTTCCGATGGCGGCATCCTGGCTGATAATATTACGATAGGTAACCAGTGGATTTAAAGAGGTGATGCAGGAGAAGAGTGTCATAGATGCAATCACCGGCAATATGTAGTAAACAGCTTTTTTCATGGTCATTATTTTACAGGTGAATAGACAACAGTTGATCCTTTAGTATATAGGCTTTTTTCATTGTTGTAGGCTTCATCATCATCACCATATTTGGCAATGAAACGTTGCAGGTCTTCAGTGGAAGAAGTGATTACGATCTTTTCATCGTCCGAACTGGTTTCTTTCACTACCGTATATGGCATTCTGACTTCTTTGGTCTTTATAAGTTTTTCCAGATAGTCCTGTTCTATGCTGCGGATCTTGATTGAATTGGCATTTACGAAATCGATTCTATATACCTGGTGCATTTTAACCAGGTGGTTGGAGTAGAATCTTTCAGCCATATTCTTATAATCCTGTTCGGCAGGATACACATCAAGGTAAATGTGATTACCTATTTTAGTAAGAAACGCCAGGTTTTTGCTATCACTTGTTTGCTGAACATAGAACTTATTTTTAAAGGGGCGGAGCTTTTCAGGTATAGCTTTATCATCAAGAGAGCTTGCAGGTTGGAATATCATGTTCTTTCCTTCCTCATTGGTCCAACTACCATACAGGCGTGTGTCGTACAGCAAGCCATCCGTTTTGAAGATTGGGTGAAAGGTTGTCAATCCACAGCCGCCAAAGAAAACAGCCAGTACGAGCAAGCAGCTAAGGAGGTAAATCTTTTTCATATTCAGAGGTTTTTAATCTGTTATAAAGCTATTTGGGACCATGGCGATAGAGAAGTTTTTTCGGTAAACGTGAGTTGACAACCGCCAAACTCTTAAGAGTTTCCGGTTTTTAGTTTTGTGTTTTCAGTTGCCGATTACCAGGGCAGTTACCTTTGCTATGTTAAGGAACCCTAAACTGTAAACTGAAAACAGTATACCGTTTTTTAACATCTTACGGATAAAAAGCTGTATATAGCCTTCTTAAAATCCTCATTTCCTCTTACCTTTGCCGTCCTTTCACAAAGCCGACGGGTGTGGTGACCTGTAGGTGAAAACTGAAACAGACCTGGCTCTCCACAGGTTATTTCGTCAAACGTGAAAAAACTTATTAAACAATGAAACGTACATTTCAACCGCATCGCCGCCGCCGTAAAACAGTACATGGTTTCCGTAAGCGCATGCAAACAGCTAATGGAAGGAAAGTGTTAGCCAGCCGTCGTGCTAAAGGCCGTCATAAGCTGACTATCAGTGACGAAAAGAGGTTAAAGTAGAGTTTTAGGTCTCCGATTGGAGCCATTAAACCAAAGCTTTTAAACATACTAAAGCTCCCGATATTTATTGGGAGCTTTTTTTATAATATTGGTTTGCTGTTAAAGTACTACATCTACCCGCCACAACTCACCGGTAAACTGATGGAAGAGGACTATAAAGGCATGGATATTTCATATACTTACCGGTAAACCAGTGGTCACACAGCCAGGATTATCTTTGTAAAATGGCAGGAAGGTTTGGATTTGGAAAGGCTGAGAAACTCAAGAGCCGGAAACAGATAGAGGAAATATTCCTTAGCGGGAAAAACTTTGGCAGTTATCCTTTACGAGTCATATACAAGGTGGTGCCCCAGGAAAATGGAGTACCGGTTAAAGTAGGGGTGAGTGTCAGTAAAAGATACTTTAAGAAGGCAGTTCACCGCAACCGGATAAAAAGGCTTATGAGGGAAGCCTACCGCCTTCAAAAGGAAGAACTGGTTAACAGCCTGCGTGAACAACAGAAAGGATTGGTTGTTTTCTTTATTTACAATCATAAAGAACTGCCCAACTTCAGCACCCTTAAAGAAGCTATGGCCAAAAGCCTGGACCAACTGCAGAAAAGATCAAATGAAGATGAACCAGGTACTTAAAATATTAGCTCTGCCGTTTATTTTACTAATCAGGATTTACCAGTGGGTGATCTCCCCGTGGCTGGGACCCAAATGCCGATATACACCCACCTGCTCCCAATATGGAATAGAGGCCCTAAAGAAACATGGATTATTTAAAGGATCCTGGCTAACAATAAAAAGGATCAGCCGCTGCCATCCCTGGGGAGGCCATGGCTATGACCCGGTGCCTTGAATGGTTTAAAGGTTTAAGAGTTTAAGGTATAAAGGTTTCGTGATAAGGCAAGGTGGTAAATATTAATTCAATCTGTAATAATATTTATGTTCTTTACGTCATGTTGAATATTTACCTCGGAAATATCACAAAAACATGTAGGTAGTTACACCCAAAAGAACTTTAAACCTTAGACCTTAAACTCTAAATCTTCCATAAAAAACCCCGGCCTTCTTAGCCGGGGCTCATCTCGACATCCGTTCTTGTATTATTCCTACCTCTCGTTATATACTTCAAATCCTCAGTAACTATCCACGTATTTTTTCAACTGCTAATTGCTTTTTATTGAAAGTTAACCCATCTATTGACCATTTACCTGCTCCTTTGATCAATAATGCCAGTGACATTCCCAATACTAACAGGTGATATTCATAGCCTTCGCCTTTCTGAGCACCAAACCAGTTCATAAAAAAGCCATGGTCCAGGTGAGATGTTAAGATCATGCCTACAAACAGCCCGAAGATACCCAGGGCAGCTATCCTTGTCCCTACGCCCAGGATTAACATAAGCGACCCGAAGAACTGAATAAAGATGACTAAAAGGGCTACAACATATGGTAAATGGGCACCTCCTGTTAAAAAGCCCATTGATCCGGAGAAACCATAACCTCCAAACCAGCCCAACAACATCTGTGCACCGTGGGGAAATAAAACGATGCCTAATACTATACGGACAATTGTTGCCGCAATGTTATCATTTGTTCTAAATATCTTTTGCATAATTAATTGATTTGTAATGCAAATTTCGCCCTAATGACACCCATTTTCCATTGAGGTGTGATATGAAATTCTATTGATGTAGGATAATGGATTTTGCAATTAAATAACCTGAAGGTCCCGCTGAAGATTTTACCGACGATCATTAAACCGGCTGATGTCCATCAGCATTTGACAAAGTCCTTCGGGATAACTTAGCCCGTCAACCTTCCGGTAATAATAGCTTAACCTTTGGCCAAACAGGGAGTATGAAACCAAAACATTCCTATTCTTTTTATTTCGGCATTGGAGTTTTATTCTTTCTCTGCATGATAAGCTTCAGGGCAGGAGCCCAGGCCAATATTACAGGAAGCATATTCGATAAAGCATCTAATCAGCCTATAGAATTTGCTTCCGTAGTATTAAGACGTTTGCCCGACAGCTTAGAGGTGAAGGGAACAGCAACTGATAAAAAGGGCAGGTATATATTAGACAATGTCACCCCGGGAAGGTATTTATTACAATGCAGCTTTATTGGTTTTGAAAAGCTGTTCACCTCTCCATTTATAATTAAAGAAGCTCAAGCCAAACTTGAATATCCGGTTATCCACCTGGTGAATACAGGTAAACTATTGCAGGATGTTACTGTCGTTGGTCGCCGCTCTTTGTTGAATAATTCCATTGACCGTAAGATCTATAATGTAGAACAGGATATTATGAGCCGTTCGGGTACTGCCAGTGATATCCTGAAGAATATTCCTTCTGTGGAGGTGGATATTGATGGAAACGTCAGCCTTCGTGGTTCCGGTGACATTGTTATTCTCATTAATGGCAAACCTTCTCCACTCATGGGACGGACAAGGGCTGATGTTCTTCAACAATTACCGGCAAACAGCATTGAGAGAATAGAGGTAATTACTAATCCATCAGCGAGGTACCGTCCTGACGGAAGTTCAGGAATTATCAATATTGTTTTAAAGAAGAATATCAGGAACGGCTTTAACGGGAGTTCTACAGTGAATGCCGGTCTCCATGATAGGTATAATGGAGCCGTAGTTCTCAATTATAAACCCGGTAAATTAAACCTTATGGGAAGTTATAGCCTGCGACAGGATTACAGGGGTCATTTAGGTACTAATGATCGGACTTACAGGGACAGCGCAACAGGCAAAGAACTTAGTTATTACAAGCAAGACAATACTTCCTATTCACGCCCTTTTGCGCATATTCTTACCGGAGGTGTAGACTACAACCTGGACTCCCGCAATAGCATTGGCGCATCGGCTACATACTTCTATCGTAATGTGGTAAACAGTGATATAACAACTACCCTGCGCTATAATAATGCGGAACAACTTACATCACACACCCTACGAATGCAGGATGGCCCGGAACATGAGAATGAAGTTAACGGGACCGCTTATTACCAGCATAATTTTCCAAAAGAGGATCATGAACTGAGAATAGAATTCAATAGTTCAAATGAAGATGAAGTGGAAGATAACCACTACTCCAATCATTACCTGTATCCTGTGCAACCATCCAACTTCGACAATTTCCGGGTTGCACAAGGGAATCACGAAAATCAATTGACCATTGATTATACTAATCCCCTAACGGATGATTCCAAAATGGAAGCCGGGTACGACGGCCTTTATAATAAACTTGATCTTGACTACATGGCTGAAAACTATGATGCAACAGTGAGCCGGTTTGTAAAAGATCTTAAAAAATCAAACCGGTTCATTTATAACGAGAACATACATGCTGCTTACGTCACTTACCAGAGGGGCTTTGAGAAATTCGGCTATTCCGTTGGTCTCCGTTCAGAGGCTACTATGGGGAAAAGTAAATTGACCCGGAAAGATTCTTCCATTAATAATGAATACTTCAAACTGTACCCGACAGTTCATTTATCCTATAAGCTCACAGACAAGGCAGAACTGCAACTGAATTATAGTAAAAGGGTACACCGGCCGGAAGCCGATCACCTGAATCCTTTCCCGGAATACCAGGACTCTCTTAACCTGCATTCAGGCAATCCAAAGCTTAAACCGGAGATGGTCCATTCTATAGAGTTTGGCTATAAATGGCAGGGCAAAAACATTTCTTTTATTCCGAGCTTGTATTACCGGGTAAAAGAAGATGGATTTACCTGGGTAGTGATCCCGCTGAACGACAGTGTTCTTCTATCCACTATTCAAAACCTGGCAAGCGACCAATCGGCAGGACTTGAACTGATTTTTTCCGGCAGACCTGTAAAGTGGATGAACGCCAACTGGAGCACCAACTTTTTTTACAATACCATAGATGCTTCTAACCTGGGGTATATAAAAAACAAGGCTATCATTTCAATGTCTTCTAACCTGAGTACAACCTTTAGTCTCTCCAGGGCAACCATGATGCAGGTAAGTGCAAACTACCGGTCGCCACGTTTAACAGCACAGGGCAAAAGTTTTGGAAGTTTTGTGATGAATGCCGGTGTGCGACAGGACTTTTTAAAAAATAAAATTTCAGTGACTCTCACCGGTTCCGACCTGTTTAACTCCATGCGTCACCGCAACGTTATGGAGATCCCCAGCCTCATACAGGAATCCCTTCACAAAAGAGCTGGGAGGATAATGTTCCTCGGCGTGAGTTATCGCTTTGGTATTATAAAACAGAAGGAGGATAAACTACAGTTTGATGAGGAACTCTGAGTGCTTCTTGTTCCCTCCAAGGAAAGCACAGGATACTCCCATATATCAGAAGGTTATATTTACTGCTGTTTCTAATGAAAGCTCTATGAAGAAAATTCTGTCTTTTCTTTTCTTATGCATTGTTCTGTCTGTGCAAGTATTCGCATCAACAACGAATCATTACAATCTCATTATTGCACCCGCAACACTTACAGAAAATTCTGTTACGCTTCTTTGGGATAAACAAGGAAAGGACGTGAGTTACCAGGTGTGGCTGAATGGAAAACAATTCGGTGTAACTAAAAAAACGAATTACACAATTTTGGGACTATTGCCTAATTCATCCTATTCTGTAACCATTAAGTGTGGTGAAAAGAAAGGTAAAGATGCAAAAAGAATAACGTTCAAAACAGCAGCAAAAGGTAAGATCTACAACATACTTGATTATGGCGCAGGGGAAAATTCAACGAATAATGCGCAGGCAATTCAAGGGGCAATAAATGCATGCACCGCTGGCGGCACCGTATATATTCCGAAGGGGACTTTTATTTCAGGCGCTCTTTTCCTGAAGAGCAACATGACTCTTTATATCGAACAAGGAGGCGAGCTGAAAGGCTCTGTTGCCCCGGAAGATTATTTGCCAATGTACCTGAATCGTTTTGAAGGATGGGAACTGAAAACCTATGCAAGTTTGATCAATGCCGGCACGCTTAACCGCAATGGAACTTACAATGTAACGAACCTGCGTATTACTGGTGGCGGAACTATTTCCGGTGGAGGCAAACGCCTGGGGGACGCCATGATCAAAGCCAATGGTATACGCAGCCGCGGCAGGCTGATATGCTTAATGAACTGCCGGGACGTTTGCATCTCGGGGCTTACTATTACAGAGCCTCCCTGCTGGACCGTTCACTACATCTATAGTGATAATGTTACCTGCCATGATTTAACTATTGTGACTAATGGCATTCGAAATGGGGATGGTATTGATCCCGATTCTTCCACCGACTCATACATCTTCAACTGCACTTTTGATACAGGCGATGATTGTATTGCAATCAAATCAGGAAAGAACCCCGAAGGCTACTATGTTTCAAAGCCCACAAAAAATGTACGCATAACGAATTGCAATTTCAAAAGAGGGCATGGCATTTCCATCGGCAGCGAGATGTCGGGTGGAGTGAGTGATGTGCTGGTGCAGGATTGTAAAGCCGGCGCCTTGCTGCATGGAATGCAGATCAAAGCAACAAAAGACCGTGGTGGTTACGTTAGGAAGGTAACTGTTACCGATTGCCAGTTGATGCAGATTACCATATTCTCCGCTGTGAATTACAATAATGACGGTGAGCCGGCGCCTGTTCTACCAACTTTTTCAGATTTTATGTTTAAAAACATAGACATGTCGAATGCTCCTGTAAGGGAACCGGTAATTGATATTAATGGATTTAAAGACCCTGCACACCGGTTGAAGAATGTTTCTTTCGAAAACATCACCCTGCCTGTTAATGCTAAAGTATCTGTCAATGATGCCGTAGATGTGAAGTTTACTAACGTTAAAGAAGTGAATGGGTCAAAGCCGGATTATGTGGTTGTCAATAGCACTGGTATAAGTTACTAATGCATTCAGTCTACGTCTTTCGGATGAAAGAGTTAGCAATCAGTAATGCGATAGCCACACCGATTGCTACCCTGCTTTTACTTGCTAAGGGTTTAAGTGTTACATCCTTCCATCCGCCATTCGGCCCTGTACCATAATTAACAGTATCCGGCACAATGCCGGAAGTATTTTGTCCTTCCTCATGGAAACGTACTATTTCTGTAGAAATGATTTAGCGCGGATATAACGCCTGTATAAAGCTTCTATAAACAGAGCACGGAATTACCACGGAATTGCCACGCTATTACCACGGAATTATCACGGAATTAATTCCGTGCTAATTCCGTGATAATAGTTATGTAATAGCGTGGTAATTCCGTGCAAGGGCGATGGGTATCCTTTACTAGGTTCACCTACTTTTAAAATTTACCAGGAAAGCTCCCCTTCGATTAGGTGCCCAAATGAGATACGGCTCTTTGATAATCCTATGCCCAGATATTTCTTATTTGTGCATCATCAACTGTTGATAGTTTAAACAACCACTGCACCAACTAGCACATTCATGTGATTTTAAAGCCGCAAAAATCCCCCATTCATGTGAGGAGACAGGGGTATGATTGCTGGTAGTTTCGCATCTCTAAATTATTTACCTCAAACCAACCTAAAATGAAAAAGATTTTATTAGCTGCCTTCTTGCTATTTGCAGGAATTATTACTACAGCCTCTGTTCATGCTCAGACCGAAAAACAACAGGTTCTTATTCCAACGGCTCCTCCCGCAGTACTTGAAAGAATTTCACAACTAACTTATTTTTTCGAGTCACTGGGACTTATTCTCACCAGCAATGAATTGTATGTTGAAAAAGGAGTGTTTATCTGGAAAATCACTTTTCTAAATGAACAGGGTCAATCCGGTGCTGGAAGTTTTGGAATATCTCCACAGGGCAAAACAGTTTATTAATTGTTTTTTTGATGAAAAGCTCCCGTTAATCACCGGGAGTTTTTTTATATAAAAAAGATCAAAATAGGATCGGGTTTTCGTTTAAATTAGAGAACTTCTCTACGAATAAACAGGAAGATTATTTGGCAATAAGTTTTACCACCATATTAGACCTCGCCGGCACCTTCGCTTTTGCGATAAGCGGCATCCGCTTAGCATCCAATAAACGGATTGACTGGTTCGGTGCTTATATAATTGGGCTGGCAACTGCTATTGGCGGAGGCACGACAAGAGACCTGTTATTGGATGTAACACCATTCTGGATGCTGGATGGCAAGTATTTTATAACCACAGGAGCCGCCCTCCTGGCTACCTTAGTGTTTAAGGATAAATTATTCCGGTGGACCAATACATTGTTTCTCTTTGATGCTATTGGTCTTGGCTTGTTTACCATTGTAGGCATCAGCAAAAGCCTGGAAGCCGACTTACCTTTCTGGGTTTGTATTGTTATGGGAACCATTACCGGGTCAGTCGGCGGTGTTATGAGAGATGTGTTACTAAATGAAGTACCATTGCTGTTCCGGAAAGATATTTATGCTCTCGCCTGTGTTGCCGGTGGTGTTGTTTATTTGATCTGTTATCAATTTAACTTCCCGACAGGTATAACGCAAGTAGTAGCCGCAATTACAGTGATATTTATAAGAGTCATTGCATTAAAGTTCCATATTCACTTGCCGGTATTAACACCCATCTCCATGAAAGATGATAGAGAGGAAAAGAATTCGTAGAAATAAATCGGAAATATCATCTTCTGCTGTTTTGTGTATTCACAGGACATGCGTAATTAAAAAGCAATTGCCCCTTGTAATAAAGGGTTACAAATATAGCTTACTGTTATCTGTGAAACCGGGAAAGAAGTATCTATTTCTGCAGCAGCAATAATAGGTAAATAATCATCGGGGTAATTAGCACATTCATGTGATTTTGGAAACACAATAAATCGCCTTTTCATGTGAGTTGACATGGATAAGACCACGACTAGTTTCGCATCTCTGAATTATTTACCTCAAACAACCTAAAATGAAAAAGATTTTATTAGCTCTCTTCCTGCTCATTGCAGGAATGGTGACCACTGAATCAGTCAAAGCACAAATTACACCGCAGGTGAATGAACCCATGATAGTAAAAGTGGCTCCTCCTGCAGTTATGAATTATATACGGGATTACACTGAACATTTTGCACGTATTGGAGTTTCTGTTTCAGGCCAGTTATATCAAAGTCATGGAAAGTATATCTGGGTAGTAACACTTGACGCTGACGGCATGTATTTAAATACTTATGTTATACTGTTAACTCCGAGGGGTGAAGTAATAAGCAGTGATTTCTGAAACTAAATTCCGAACATCACCTCCGGTATTTCAGCCACAATACATCATGATCCAGTTTCGTAACATCCTGCAGCTTTAAAACAGTTGCAGGATTCTTTTGCAGGTACTCACTCACCTCGAAAGTTGTAGGTGCTTTCGCGGTACCGTCAACAATAGGTAATAACAACAAGCTAAGTTCATCTACCAGTCCTTCGTTCATTAAAGATCCATTCAGATGACCACCGCCTTCGAGCATCAATGTTTTGATGGGGAATAATTCTGTGAGTTGCTCTAAAACCGAATGGAAGTCGATAGTAGTTGTTCCGGCAAACAGGTAAGAGATCCTTTTTTGCTGCAGGTAATACAAGTAATCATCACTTACCTGCTCTGTAAGTACTTCAATTATATGATCACCATATGTTTTGTTTTCTTTCCAACCTAGTTTACCGTGAGGATCTACTGCAATAGCGAAAGATGTTGCTTCTTTGTCACCTATGAATGCTTTTCTTTCAATTGACTGGGCAGGCTTTTGCAAAACAGGTTTCTCACCTTTAGAGAAATCTCTTTCCATGGTGATCCTGCCGCAGATCCACGCGTTACTATCAAAAGTCTCGTGATACTTTTCAAAGAAGCCGGCATAAGTATTTATGATCTCTTCGTCACCCCAGTTGGAAGAAATGATCCTTCCGTCGATGGTTGACATCATGTGGCAAATGACATGTGGTTTGGGCATGGGAGGTATACTATTTAAAGTTTAAGGTTTAAGGTTTAGGATTTTGTAATGCAGCAAAGCTATCGGAAGTTCTGTTCCTTGATGACCTTCTGCATCTACAAGTCAGCTTCATACGGTAAAAAAAGCCCAGTAATAACTACCGGGCTTTAATATGAATCTTAAAATGATGTAATTCCAAATTCCAAATCATAAATCCAAAATCCTACTTCCCTTTTTGGAAATGTTCTGCCACTTTATTCCAGTTGATTACATTCCATATGTTGGTAAGGTATTCAGGACGGCGGTTTTGATATTTCAGGTAGTAAGCATGTTCCCAAACATCAATACCCAGGATAGGCGTTCCTCTTACTTCAGCAACTTCCATCAATGGATTGTCCTGGTTAGGAGTGGAGGTTACTTCCAGTTTGCCGTCTTTCACAATCAGCCATGCCCAGCCACTACCGAAGCGGGTAGCACCGGCTGTATTTACTTTTTCTTTCAAACTATCTAAGGAACCAAAAGAACTGTTGATAGCGTCTGCCAGGGCTCCTGAAGGTTGACCACCACCCTGGCCTGAAGGGCCAAGGATCTCCCAGAAGAAACTGTGATTCCAGTGACCGCCGCCATTGTTACGAACGGCAGCAGAAATAGAGCCTGCGGTGCGAACGATTTCTTCGAGGCTTTTGTTTTCATTTGGTGTACCTGCAATTGCCTTGTTGAGGTTATCAACATAAGCCTGGTGGTGCTTGCCATGATGTATCTGCATCGTTTGAGCGTCAATGTATGGTTCTAAAGCCTCTGGTGCATAAGGTAATGGAGGAAGGGTAAAAGCCATGTCTAAAGATTTAAATGGTTAATCAATTAATAGAGTTAAACAGCAAATTTATTATAAACGTTTGGTGTTTGGAGTTGGAGGTTCGCAGTTTTGTGATTATGACAGATTTGTTAGAATAATTTCATTTCGAAAAAGTGAATGCGACCAGGGATTTAATTACAAATCAAAAATTCAAAATTCGAAATTATCTTTCCTTTATGGATGATGAATACTTCATGAAGCAGGCACTTGTGCAGGCGCAGAAAGCATTTGAAGAGGAGGAAGTTCCTGTGGGTGCTGTTATTGTTATAAACAGGAAGATTATTGCCAGAGGTTACAACCAGGTAGAAAAGCTGAATGATCCGACTGCTCATGCAGAGATTATAGCACTTACTTCTGCTTTTAATTACCTCGGCAGTAAATATCTCCCGGATGCGACACTCTATGTAACAGTGGAACCCTGCCTCATGTGTGCCGGGGCACTTTACTGGAGTAAAATAAGTAGAGTAGTATTTGGTGCGGCTGATGAAAAGAATGGCTATCAGCGCATTACAAAAGACAACTGGCCATTCCATCCAAAGACAGAACTTACACGGGGAGTTCTGAAAGAAGAATGCAGTGCATTAATGAAAGCTTTCTTTCAGCAGAAAAGGTGACGGATCAAGAATTTGGGATTTCGGACTTGGAATTTGAAATTAATTGCAAATTCCAAATTCTGAATTCCACATCCCCTCATCTTATCCCAATGATGGATCATCTTGTGGAGCTGCGGTAAATTCCGATTGATCACCGGGGTTATTTACAGGCACTTGTGGTGCATCCGGCGGAAGATCGGAAAGAAGGGCGTCGATTACAACTGTTGCAATGGCCCCTGCCAGCAGGACAATACCCGTGAGTGAAAGTATCCAGCCTATGGGATTCTCACTGCTCTTACCAGGGTTAATATTGGGCTGTTTCATCTATTTTTGGTTTCGTATTGTTAAGTTAGTTTATTTTATCACTGTAACGTTCAGCTGTTAATAAATATGAATCTTATTTGTGTTTGCGGAGCAGGAACAATGGGCAGTGGAATAGCTGAGGTTTGCGCATCTGCAGGCCACAAAGTAATCCTTTATGACCTGGATGCAGGTATGCTTGATAAAGCAAAAGAAAGGATCAATAGCGATCTGCAAAAACAGGTCACGCGTAATAAGATAACTCCTGAAACAAAAGAAAAAGTGCAACAGGGGCTGATGTATACTACTAATGAAAATGATTGTAAGGCGGACCTGGTAATTGAGGCAATTGTAGAAAAAGAAGAAGTCAAAGTTGGATTATTTAGCCGTCTGATGGACATGAATGCAGCAGATACGATTTATGTTTCCAATACATCTTCGCTTTCTATATCTTCTATTTCCAAACATCTAAAAGTTCCGGAAAGAGTTGCGGGATTACACTTCTTCAACCCGGCACCTGTGATGAGACTTGTGGAGATTGTCAGGGGTGAACACACGTCTGCTGTGGTAATAGATGTACTTAAACAATTTGTGCAGCATTTAGGTAAATCTTCTGTTGTATGTACAGATTCTCCTGGATTTATTGTCAACAGGGTGGCGCGGCCCTATTATATTGAATCCCTGCGACTGGCAGAAGCTGGTTTGTCTTTTGACCAAATAGATAAGGTGTTGGAAGGTGCAGGATTCAAATTAGGACCCTTTAAACTGATGGACCTGATAGGCAACGATGTGAATTATGCAGTAAGTTGTTCTGTTTACGAACAGCTCGGGAAACCTGTACGATTAAAGCCTTCTGTTATACAGAAAGAGAAAGTAAAGAACGGACATTTAGGTCAGAAAACCGGGGAAGGGTACTTTAAATACTAGCATTAAGAAGATGCTGTTCCATTGAGTTTTTTTTTGAGAAAACAATATTTGCTACTTCCTTTCTATCTTCCCACACTCAATGCAAGAGCAATTAAATAAAGAGCAGTCATTTTCTGAAACCTTTAATAAAGAAAATGATGTTGTGTTGGTTACAGGAGGAAGTGGGTTTATTGGAGCTTATACCATCAGCAATTTAGTGCAGAAGGGATACAGGGTACGAGCCATGAGACGTGGTTCAAAAGAGCCGTTTTTTATCCCACCGGAAATCATGAATAAGGTAGAATGGGCACAGGGTAATGTACTGGATGTTATTGCCCTGGCCGATGCTATGCAGGATGTTACCGCTATTGTACATGCCGCAGCAGTCGTGTCCTTTGAAGGAAGCACCCGCAACGAAATGTACCAGGTGAATATAGAAGGTACCGCTAACGTTGTGAACATGGCTCTTGAAAATAATGTCAGGAGGTTTTTGCATGTAAGTTCCGTTTCAGCCCTTGGAAGAACTGTTAACGGTGAGAAGGTAAATGAAGAAAAGAAATGGCAGGCATCGAAGACGAATACGCATTACGCCGTCACAAAATACCATTCGGAGATTCATGTGTGGAGAGGAATAGAAGAAGGCCTTTCAGCAGCTATTATTAACCCAAGTACTGTATTAGGATATGGAGATTGGAATGAATCAAGTTGCGCTATTTTTAAAAATGTGTACAATGAATTTCCATGGTACACCAAAGGAGTGAATGGGTTTGTGGGCGTGGAAGATGTAGCTGAAGTAATTGTGCAATTACTCTTCACTGACATCAACGAGAGGCGATTTGTTGTGAACGGTGATAACTGGAGTTTTGAACAGCTATTCGCGACCATAGCAAAATACTTTGGAAAAAATCCACCAACACGACATGCCACCCTGCCTTTGGGGGAGCTGGCCTGGAGATGGGAGAAACTGAAGTCCCTTGTTACCAGCAAGCGTCCGCTGCTTACACGGGAGACCGCTAAAATCGCACAAAGCGAAACTTACTTTGATAGCGGGTCTTTATTAGAAGCCTTGCCTTCATTCCGTTTTACTCCTTTGGAAGAAGTAATCAAAAAATCATGTGAAAAATATTTAAACGCGGTTAAGGAGAAAATATTAATTCCCTGAGTTCGTTTATATTTATTTCTACTATGAAATTGCCGCACTTTCTGTTCCTCTTCTGTTTAACAGCAATAAACATTTATTCTTTTGCCCAGGGTACTATCACTGGTCAGGTGGTGGATGGCGAAACTAAAGAACCGCTGGCTGGAGCTTCTGTATTCGCCCAGAACACGACTAAGGGTACCATCACTGATAAAGATGGTAAGTTCAGCCTCTGGCTCAGTAAAGGGGGTTATGAGATCATTATTTCTTATACTGGTTATACCAGCCGATCCATCAACCTCGCTGATCTAACATCGGATCGTGAGTTTAATATAGAGCTTCAGAAAGGTGATAATGCCCTTAGTGAAGTTATTATCAAGAACAGTAACGAAGTGCCGGATGGATGGGAGAAGTATGGTGACTTCTTTTTGAAAAGCTTTATAGGTTCAACGCCTTATGCACAACATTGCACGCTTCTAAATCCGGAAGTATTGAAGTTCCTGTACTTCAAAAGAACTAATAAATTAAAAATATTGGCGACTGAGCCATTGCAGATTCAAAATAATTCTCTTGGGTATAATCTGCGCTACCAATTGGATTCATTCGTTTATCTAAATAACGAAGAAGTGAATTCATATCGCGGCTATTGCCTTTACACTGCAATGGATGGAAACCCGGAACAACAAAGACTATGGTCTGAAAACCGCAGGAAAGTTTACTATGGTTCACGACTGCATTTCCTGAGATCTTACTTTGACAGTTCACTGAAACAGGAGGGCTTCACTGTTGATATTGTTTCTGCCTCCGGCCCAAACAGGTTTGCCAGGCTGGTAAATCCTTATGATAAAGAATATTACCTGTTTAATGATACAGCATCAACAGCAGAACTATGGTTTCCTGCCAAGGTAAGTATTACTTATAACAACAAAGCTCCTGAAAAAGAATACCTGCAACAGTATAACCTGCCCTCAGATGTACCCGTTCAGATCTCTTATGTAGATATCCCTGAAGCTATAATCATTAAGCAAAATGGCTACTTCACTGATCAGAACAGTTGGATCAACCAGGGTTACTGGAGCTGGAAGAATGTTGCCGATCAACTCCCTTATGATTATGAACCTCAATAGCATCCCTCGCGAATGATACGCCCTTAGGTATGATTGCGACTGTTTGCTTTTGATCTGAAAATGGTAAATGAATAGATAGTGGGGATTAATGTGATTACGATCATGATCCCGATAAAGAAAGGAAACATGTTCTGACCAGGCAAAAGTAATCCCAGGATAACCAGCAATAGTCCTCCTGCAAACCATAGTTTACTCGCCAGGTGGTGGGTGCGTCGCCAATTATCATCATCACTCAGGGTCCACGGTAATCTAAATCCGGCAAAGAAATTTGGTTTCAGGTTATACATGTAATTGCCCAGTATAGCGAACATAAGTCCCATAGCTGGGAATATAAATGTTTCTATGATATTGCTGCCCCGGATAGCAGATAAAACGATTATGAAATTGAAGAGTGAAAGAAAGAATACAACCGCATAGGCAAATTTGATGAACACTGCTGAAGGGGGAGCGGTCCTTCTTTTAGGGTCGAAGATCTGCAGGTTGCGCAGCAACAGGTAAACAAGTATGGACACGACTGCAAGGATAGACACCGGGATGATCATGTCGGACCGGGTGCCGATTTTATCCGGCTGCATATGATCGTTATAATGTAATGGCACTGTTGCAGGGATATTATTCCATTGTATTAAAAAATACGCCAGTGGAAATAATGCTATGATGAGCATGATCGTATGTGAAAGAAATTTGTTCTTCATACAATTACTTCTTTTTTGATTTGAATTGCATAAACCATTTTATTATTTCGTCAACTACTGTGGTATTGAGAGAATAATAGACATACTGGCCATTCTTCACTCCTTCAACAAGTGAAGCTTGCTTTAAAAGGTCGAGGTGATGAGAGATGCTTGGCTTTGAAATGTCGAACCTGTCTGCAATTTCACCTGCTGTTTTATCTCCATCCTGCAAGAGTTCGAGAATCTCTCTCCTTGTCTGATCATTAAGGGCCTTGAACAAGATGTTCATTGTGTTAGTTAAATATTTAGACAAATGTCTAACTATTATTTTAAATTTACAAAAATATTTCATGCAGAGGCTGCTTGTTAAGCAGCAGCAGCAGTTAACTTTATGAAGTGAATCTGCTAATTGTCAAATATTTGACAAGCCGCCATTAAACATTGCCAAAAAAATGTCTTCAAAATAGAAACCTGCGAACATGACAAGTTTTATCAGCATCATTCATACTGAAGACGGAGGATTAGCATCTTATACCATTAATGATAACAAAGACCATTATAAAGCTGCTTTAATAAAATGCACTACAGCAGCTGCCGTTCCCCACGAAGTCGTTATTGAACGTAATCTTAACGAGGGCATCAACAACCAGGTGTCAGACCCTGTAAAGAATAAGCTGATACATGCCATCAAAAAGACAGAAGAAGATGGTGAAGAGTTTGCATAACCTGCATTAGAAATCATCAATATGTGCTAATTTCCACCAGGCCAAACAAACTGTTATGACCCGATCGTTTCTTTTGTTGCTTCTAAGTTTATGTTCCATTCTCGCTGATGCACAATTAAACCGCAATGATGGCCCATCCCCGGAGTTGTCCTCTGCTATTTTGAATAATCACCCGTCAACGAAAAAGAAGAAATCTGTGATTATCTGGCAACCATCTCACCAGACAGACACTGGCAAGGACTTTAGTGAAGCGGCTGTTTGTAATGGCATAGTTGAAGCAGCCATATCTGCCCAGCCGACATTAAAAGAATATAAGGTGTGGAGCTTTGGAAAGAAACATTTACATCATGCTGACCGGGGTAGCAATACAATGATTGAACACACTTCGGCGATTATTGATGGAAAGATCTCAGGTTATGCCTATGAATTGAATAAAGCAAATAAAAAGAAGCCGGGCGTCTTCATAGCCATACATAATAATGGTGGCACCCGTCGTCACGCCATCTGGGGATACATTCATGCAGGTGACGCAAATGAAAAGGAAAACAGGGAACTGGCAGCGAGGCTGGTTAATGCCGTTGCTGTGTCAACTACATTGGAGAATCGTGGGGTATTGTTTGATAGCACAACCCGTCGAAATGATTACAGATGTAAATCCACCGGCGCTTTATCGTTTTATTCTTTAGATGAGAATGTAAATAAAGCTCCTTACCGCGTTTTACTGGAGATTGGAGATAACGAAGCAAGCCGCGACTTTTTATTGAATCCTTCGAATCAAAAGATAATGGGTGAGGCAATCAAAAGTGAATTGGTAAAGTGGATGGAGGAGAAGGGTTTGAAATAATACCAGAGGTTCTACAACTCATTTACTCACTTTATTGATAAAATTTCCAGCGATAAAAGCAAGGTATCTTAGAACGTTTGGTAAGCTTTTGCATGGAGTATGCATAGCTTTTGCATGGAGAAAAGCTTACCAAAAGCTTACCAAAACCTATACAAACCTCTTTAATTCCTATTGTACACTTTAGGTGTAACGAATGGACAACTATTCACTCCCGACGCTGAAGGTCAGGGCCCGCGGCATTCACCATTCACCATTAACTACAACCCCTCATTACTGATTACTCATCACTCATCTTTTCACCAACTCCGTTCCTCCCGCCCTGTAAAATCACTCAAGCAAATTCCGTAGAAATACCCTTGTTTATGGGTACCGATACATACTACTTTTATACAGGTTTTTCATAGGATATTGGATTAATAAGGGGTTGAATTTCTATTCAGGCCCCTTCTTTTTCTTCAACTTCAATAAATTCTTGGCTTATGAAATGGGGTATTCCAATTGCTGTTCTTTCTGCCATATTGATAGTTTCTTCTGCCAGTTCTCTTCATATAAGATCTAAAATAACTAAAGACATCCTGACATCTCCTGTTGCTTTTAAGATTGAAGCAGTAGGCCCAGGCTTTAATGAACAGGTGAAAACTGAAATTGTTCTTCTTACATCCGGAACTTTCAAAAGGGCCGGAAAGCGATTGAATGTATCCGATATTATGGAAGAAGTGGAGGAGTTTAGAAAGGCTGCAGGCATACTTGCTTTAACACCGGATACTTTAACGGGAGAAAATAAAAAATTAGGAAGCAGGCTGAAAAGTTTAATAATTAAGTTTCAGTCCACCGACCTGCCGGTACTAAGGAAAAACTACATTAATGCTTTAAAAGATTCTTTAATGAATGGAAATATTAAGGTCGAAGGCAGTGATTTGCATATCTGCTTTCAAAGTGTAGACTTTGCCAATAAAGAATTATTAGAGAAGTTTAATAATAAAACAATGAAGGAACTTCAAATGTTGCGGTTTAAACAGGTAAGGTATAAATGGATATACAACGATGATAATCCTGTTTGTTATGAATTAAACAATGTAGAAGACCAGGATATTTCTTATAGTGCTTATAGATAAATAAGGAAACTTGCACCCACAATATCACATTTGCTATTCACTAAGATGAGAACGTGAGAGAGTTCAGAATCGGATTGAAAAAATAATCAGTCATATATTACTCATTACTCAATCATTCTCTATTCACTATTCACCATCACTAAAAAACCCCTCTCCGTCTGCATTTGGGGAATATTTGTTATTGATGAAATATGCATTAACAACAGAATCTGGAGTAGTTTTGCATATTATTTATCTATCATGGTAAGCACTGAAACTATTGCTCCAGATTCGTACAAGAATTTTATCCAGGCTATGTACGATGCAGATATTTTCCGATATACAATTACCGAATTTCATAAAGAAGCTATTGGTCCTTTCCAGGTCTCTGTTCACGTTGATTATGCAA
>JBLNAY010000125.1:0-3791 GCA_050259715.1 Candidatus Dadabacteria bacterium | reverse complement strand
TAGGCAACTTCAATAATACAATTTATACTGCAGATGGAATTACTTCACGCTTCTTCAAAAAAGACGGTAAGTTTTTTATCAATACACAGGGTGAAGAAGGCAGCTATCATGATTATGAGATCAAATACACCTTCGGATATTTTCCTCTACAGCAATACCTTGTTGATTTCCCTTCGGGTAAAATGCAGGCAACAAGGCAAAGCTGGGACAGCAGGAAAAATAAATGGTTTCATCAGTACCCTGGTCAGAAAATACCTTCACATGACTGGCTACACTGGACCGGTAATGCTCAAAACTGGAATACCACCTGTGCGCGTTGCCATAGCACCAACCTTCAGAAGAACTATGATTTTGCCTCAGACAGTTACCATACAACATACAGTGTTCTCACAGTAAGCTGCGAAAGCTGTCATGGTCCTGCAAAATTGCACGTGGACTATGTAAACAGTGCTTCTTATAAGAAGGGAGAGAAAGTTAAAGGTTCTTATATGTTGATGGCCAAAAACAGTGGCCAGGTGGCAGAGATTAACACATGTGCACCCTGTCACATGCGGGCAGCTGAATTAACGCGTCAAATGCCAACGGGAGCAGAATTACTGGATAATTATATTCCCGAAATCCCCTCTTTAGAATTCTTCTATGCTGATGGGCAGGTGAAAGATGAAGACTATACCTACACCTCCTACTTACAAAGTAAGATGTATAGCCGCGGTATAAAATGCTCTAATTGTCATAATGCACATTCCGGTAAAGTATTGTTTACAGGAAACACACTTTGTCTGCAATGCCATGCTAAAAAGTACGATGAATTTTCGCATACTAATCACACCACAGGAACCGAAGCTTCACAATGTAAAAACTGTCACATGCCGGGAACTTATTATATGGGCAACGACTTCCGTCATGATCATGCATTGCGTGTACCGCGTCCGGACCTTACAGCAAACTTTGGGACTCCTAATGCCTGCAATAAATGCCACACCGATCAAACGCCTTCCTGGGCGGCAGCTGCCATTGTGAAATGGTATGGAAATAAACGCGCTTACCACTTTTCAGAAGATCTCATTCCCGCCAGCAAAGCAAGTGGCGAAAGCGAAGCACATATTCTTAAATTATTCAATGACACTGCAACGCCTGCCATTATTCGTGCAACTGTTTTTCTAATAACACATACAATCCTTTCCGGATTTGATAGCCAATTTCAAGGATAAGTATTAAATTAAATTAATGAAACAGAAATCAAACTACCTGGCAGGCAACTATGGTTTCTTTTATAACTTTTTCTTTTATTATCTGGTTCTTTATTTTCTATTTATCAGCAACTTCTTTGTGTATTATTTCCCTTTATTGAAACATATACACCAACCGTTCCAATATATTTCTTCCCTTTTTCTGCAACTGGTTAACCTCCTGTTTATCCACCGGTCCTTTGATGAAAACCTTACATTAGATGATAATTACTGGTTGTATGTTGCCGTGGCAGCTTTCGGAGTAATGGCTTTGATCATAGCACTGGTTACAAGGCTAACGGCAAGGGGTAAACCCTCGACAACGCTTGTTTACTATTTCCAGCTTTACTGTCGAATCTACCTTGCTTTGGTTCTTTTCGTTTATGGTTTTTCCAAGTTGATGGGTAACCAGTTTACCCAGCCTTCCCCCGGCATACTTTTTAAGCCAGTCGGAAGTCTTGACCCACACAGCCTGATGTGGGCATTTATGGGAGCGTCGGAATCCTATAGTTTTTTTGGTGGAATGCTGGAGGTAGTTGCCGGGTGTTTGCTCCTGTTTAGAAGAACAATGATGGTTGGAGTGCTGATAGCCCTGGCTACGATCATGAATGTTCTTGTGATGGATATAGGTTATGACACGCTGGTTAAAGTTTTTGCACTTCACCTGTTGTTGATCGGGGGTTACCTGTTGCTGCCGTTTGCATCAGCTATTCTATCCTTTTTGCTTTTCAGTAAAAACATATCTCCTCTGAAAGAGGGAGAGCCCGTGCGTAAGCCGCTATGGCTACGTATTACCCTTTTTGTGTTAGTGGCATATGCTTCTTTTGTAATCATTTATTACCAGTACAGCCGCATGAAAGAAAGGTCTGTGGCTTCCACTTCGCCCTTGGAAGGGATATATAGGGTAACAGGCTTCAACAGCAGCAGTGTAAAGCCAACCCCTGGCTGGCAGCAGTTAGCCATTGACGGCAGCTACTTAACGGTAAAATTTTTCAATGATTCCTTTTCGGTTTATAAAATGAATACCGGCACTTCCGGTAAGCAGCTAGAGCTAAAAGGTCTCCAGGATCCGAGTGAAAGAGCCAGGTTGTTATGGACTTCCACGCCCCAGGGCCAGGTTGTATTCAGTGGGATAATTAATCAAGACTCGGTTTCCTTTAGTGGGGTTAAAACAGAAATTTCCACCCTCCCATTAGTAAAGAACAGGAGGAAGATACAGTGGGTTTGGTGAGGTGATGATAAAGTTCTGAACCATGAAGAAGGATTGAAGGATTCACATGATTGAGGCTATCCATTGTTTACTCCGTCCGCTAGTCATGTTAGCTGGGATACGATGGCAACGGACTCGCTTGATACGCCTCTAATTGTGCCTCCTGTTTACGCATATGCGCATATACGCATATACGTATTTACGCAATTACGTAACTCTGCCCCTCGTCCTATATTCATGCGGAAAAACCAACATGCCTTAGATAGCCCGCGAGTCCTGTCCCAGGAGGGCTGGGACAGTGACTTCGCGGGCCATGTAAAGAACAATTATCTCAACTTTACCTGGGTTACTTCTTTAAAATCATCATACAGGGGTTGCAGCGGTTCCACCCCCGGTGTTTGTTTATTGTCAACGGTTATAGCCAGGATGTTTATGCTCTCATTGTTAGGCAGTGTAATCGTTTTTGCTCCTGCAGGCAGCGGGATATCATATTTATATAAATAGCTGTATTGATAGGCCCTGTTTGCAGAAGGGTAGGCCTGGTGTGAATGGCTGGCAAACCATGCAATATTATCCTGCTTTGAATATGGAGAATTAATGGCGGTTACTGTTATGCCATCCGTTGCAAACTGGCGGTTATAAAATTGCCCTACATACCCGGTCCAACGTTGTATTTGTAACGGGTAGGCAATATTATCAATTAAAAAATCAGCTTTGGTGTCGTTGCCGGCGGCAGCTAATAAATGCAGGGTGGTAAATTGCCCGGAAGGCAAATTGATTTTCTGCCCCCTGCACATAACGGCATTCAGCTCCCCGTCTGCCTTACCTCCAATTTTAAACCGAACATCTTCGCTAACAACTTCATTGCCTATCAATTCAGCGGGAATGCTGCTGCGTCTTGAAAAGTTTCCATCATCGCGGTTGTCATCATTGCTGATTACATCATTATTATACGGCAGGGTAACCGGCTGTTGCACTACTTCACCTGGTATATTTCTTTGAGGGGCTAATTTGACGGCAAAACTTCGGATTGTGTAGTGGGAAAGGTCGATATTCAGTTTGTTCTTAGAGAAATTGACGGAACCGATTTTTTCTTCCTGACCGTTGACTTCATAGGCATCTTCAATTGTAGCTCCAAAAGTTAAGGATGCATTTTTCTGATCCCTACCAAAAAGTTCGTTTACACGTACAATATAATAATCTGCTTCTTCCATTTTCTTTATTGCCATTACACCGATAGCGGGATTGTCGCTGGATAGTAAAGAAATGTTTTTGCCGTTAACTCCATTATGGCGTGACACTTCAAAAGCGAGCATAGGCTGGTTGAAAAATTCTCCCTGCCATTGCACCTG
>JBLNAY010000124.1:0-4938 GCA_050259715.1 Candidatus Dadabacteria bacterium | reverse complement strand
TTACAACAGGATGAACACAGAGTTGGAATTCATCCACTAAATTCAAATTCAAACAGTCAACAATCAACCCCGGGCTGCCCACTAAAATGTCTTTACCCGGTTGTTGTTTGAGTTGCAACACTTCTTCTTCAATGCCCCCGCTGGCCAGCCTGGCCGTTTCCCAATCCAGCGTTTTGATCGTACGGGAAAAAACAATTTTAGGAATCCTGTTCATCACGATTGCAAATTCATCATATGCTTTATTCCCACCGGGATTGGTAACCAGCCCCCGCCAATATTCCATCAGCTGGTAGGTGATCCTCCCATAAAGAATGGCGCCTGCATTACTTAAAAGGTCAGCGTAATGTTGATGTATATCTTCACCGGGAGTGACGGCCGTATGGTCGCAAAACCCGTCGAGTGTCATATTGATGGCGGCAATTAATTTTCTCATACTACTTGTTTTTTAACCTGAAAAAACTCAGCTCCCGGTTGTTCCGGGCAATCACCAACACCTTTCCACCCGGCCCATAATTCAGCCATTTCTCATCCCGTATTTCGCCATCGAAGGAGGGCAATCCGGTTTGATAATGAAACGATGTAGTTCTCTTATCAAATGATAATACGGTCGGTAAGAGCGCATCGTACCTGCCTTCATAGGGCGTGACTCCGTAGAAGTTTCCGCCCGCCAGGTAAGAAGACGGCTTCACTCCTTCCATAGCCGTAAAGCTCATTACGGGCGCCAGTTGCAATTCCTCCGGCAGATCTATCCTGGTGAATTTTCCCTTGCCGTCACCAAGGAAACAGGAGGAGGCCAGGTTTTCAGCCGTCAGCTCCACGTAGTCGCGGAACAGGTCATAAAAAATATAATCGACCGTCTTGCCTGCCACATCACTATACTTCAGGTAAGCCTTTTTCAAAACAGGCAGTTCCCTTTCCAGTTCGTCCTTGGCAAGAAACGGATATTGCTTGCCGTTGATGGTATAGCACATTACCTGTTCAAACGTGCCGTTATTATCAAAGTCTTTTACATACAGTTTGCAGGGACCGTTCTTGCCGGCCCACAACTTGGTATTATGTCCCCAGTTGCCTGCCAGGATATCCGTAAATCCATCGCCATTCACATCAGCCGTATAGATGTTTTGCCACAAGCCGGAGGAATGCGGGATGTCCTCTGCGGTAAATTTTCCTTTGTTGTTCATAAACACCTTCACGGGCATCCACTCACCGGCCACCACGAGGTCGGGCCAGCCGTCGTTATTGAGATCGGTAAAAGAAGCAGAGGTTACCAGTCCTACCTGCAGCAAATTCATCACATCACTGCCCGCCACTGTGAATTTTCCTTTGCCATCATTGAGGTATAGATACGAGCTCTGGGGGATACCATACTTCAGGGGATCACTCAGGAATCCAACAAAAACATCCATGTCACCATCTTTATCAATATCGGCTACGCTGATGCAGGATTTATTTTCGTAAAGCTGCGGGATGGATTTCAGTGATACATTAAAATGTCCCTTACCATCATTCAGATAGAGCCGGTCGGCGCTGGAGATGTCATTTACCGGCATTTCATTACCACCGCTAACCACCCACAGGTCGGGATACCCATCACCGTTAGCATCAAAGAAACGGGCATCCACATCTTCACAAACGGCAAACCTGTTAAATAAAGCGCTGTCGGTGGACAGGAAGGTCCCATCTTTCTGCTGCACTATCAGGGCGCCTGCCTGTCCCCTTGCGCCACATACATAGAAGTCATCCAGTCCATCTTTATTCACGTCTCCTACGGCTATTTTAGGGCCTCTAGTGCTTTCCTCGTGTGGGATTAAGTATTGAACATTAAAGTCAAAAAACGGGTTCTCCCTGTGCCTCCAGTTGCATTTTACCTGCGCACTTACATCCTCGAAGAGTGACTGCCCGGGCGGGAAGAAGTTATTGTACACAAAACTGCCTGCTGCATTACTTTTATTTATAACCAGTTGCTTATCTCCTTTGATGTTTTTTATTAACTGGTATTCCTGGCCAGGCCATACTACAAGAAGACTGTCTATGAGAGCAGTTGTATCCAATCCAAAATGCAGGCGGGGCTCGCAGGAAGACTGGAACCCTCTTGTCAGCATGAGTTCCTGGTATTGCATTTTACCGTGCTGGAACACCCAGGCCTTACAGCCTACACCAAAGCGGTTCAAACTGTCACCCGTAAACGAAAGCGAAACAAAGTGCTTCTTCGGAGCTGTATTTTTTAAGATGGTGGCGGGTGCATTGATGGCATTAATCACCAGGTCGAGATTCCCGTCATTGTCAAGGTCAGCATAGGAAGCGCCGTTAAAATAACCCTTCATCTTACCTGTCCCCCACTCCTCACTTACCTCTTTGAAATCATTGGATCCACTGCCCCTGAAGAAAAATGGATGGGAGGAACCGTCCGGCATCGAATCAATGGCTTCATCGTCAAACCTATCGGTTCTGTCCATCCCCCTGTTCTTAAGGTTGGAAGCAAAATGAACATAGTCCAGGTCAACAGGGCGTTTCACTATTCCGCTGGAAACAAATAAATCTTTGTTACCGTCGTTATCGAAATCGGCGAACAAAGGAGCCCAGCTCCAGTCTGTGGCAGACACGCCGCTTATTAATCCTGTCTCGCTGAAACTCTCCCCATTACCATTATTGCGCTGCAGGCAATTCTTTGAATATTGATACTGGAAGCCATTCATTTCCAGCTTCACCTTGTATATCTCCGGGTTCTCGTCGCTGCCATAGGTCTTTAATGTTTTCTCATCGGGAGGCAGCATGTCAACGGTGATCACATCGGGTTGCCCATCATTATTGTAGTCGGCAATGTCATTACCCATGCTGAACCGGCTATAATGGCGGAAGTGTTTGGCGCCGCTTTCGGTGAAGGTGCCATTGCCATTATTGATGTAGTAATAGTCATTCTCATGAAAATCATTCCCTACATAAATGTCATCCCAACCGTCGTTATTCAGGTCACTAACGGCAATGCCCAACCCGTAACCTAAGTTAGATTGATAGATGCCCGCCTGTTGAGAGACATCTGTGAACCTGCCCGTGGTGTTTAGATCATTGCGGTAGAAGCGGTCTCCTGCAAGGGGGTCAAATTTGCGCCGGTTGCTGGTGTCGACAATATTGGCATTCGGCCGGTGCGACTGGTTGAGGATATAACAATCCAGGTCGCCATCATGGTCGTAATCGAAAAATATGGATTGGGTAGTGAACCCTGAGAAGTCAAGGCCATATTGCCTGCTCCTGTCAGTGAAAGTATTATTGCCGTTGTTGATGAACAGCTGGTTATTGCCTTTCAAACCATGCTCCCCTGCCACCGCGCTCACATAAATGTCGAGGAAGCCATCGCCATTCACATCAGCCATAGTCACCCCGGTGCACCAGTCCGCACCACCGCCCACACCCGCTTTGGCAGTTATATCTTCAAACTGGAAATTGCCCTTGTTTAAATAGAGTTTGTTGTTGCCTTTGCTGTTGGCCGTGAAATAGATGTCGGGCAAGCCATCATTATTAATGTCGCCGGTGGCCACACCCCCGCCATTATAGAAATACAAATAGTAAAGAATGTTGAACAGGTGTTGATTCTGCACTTTATTCTCAAAGCTTACATGCGTTTTAGAAGAAGGCAGCGACTCGAACAGCTTTGGCTTTGTATTACACGATATAAATAAAAGCAGGATAATGACATAGAAAACAGAACAGGAATTTGGGAAGGCAACCTTAGTTTTCATTCTTACAACTAATTTTTTAATGAGCTATGACTTCGTTTTATCTCCTCTAAATATTTCTTCGTTTCATCGGGGTAGATTTTGATATAATGCGTCCGCATGAGGGCGGAAGTAGGCTTGTCATCACCCTGCAGGTAAACGGCAACCGCATGGGACATTTGCTTTGGCATATGGCAATCTATACAGTTATTCTTAATCGAAGTTCCCAGGGTACCGGTCATCTTACATTGCTTTTCATGTGAATTATCATGGCAGTTTAAACAACGTTGAGAAAACACATTCAGTTTACCTTGTTCATTTTCATGTATGTTGTGACAACTGGTGCAGGTAAGATTACTCATTTTGAAACACTTGCTTAGTGCCAGCAGGCCAAACTGGTTACCATGTACGTCAATGTTGTCGGCGTTCTGAAAGGCCGTTTGCATTGAGAAGTAATTCGATAAGGTATCACCGGGCTGAAAGCTGAAAGACGGCTTCGTCTTGGTTAACGCCCCTCCATGGCAAAGGGTACACAAATCCAGCAATCGCTCACGTGGCAACTTCCCGGGATTTACAATGTATTTGGCTGTTTTGGTTTTCACCTTGTTGTGATAGGCCACATGTTGCGCCGCCGGACCGTGACACCTTTCACAATCAACAGCGAAAATTATTTTGTTGTGATCAAACGCCTCCTGCCGGGAGGTAGTGTTGGATACCTTCTCCACATATGTGCTATGACACTCGAGGCACCTGGAAGTAATAGGCCTGTTGAAAACAGGAGCATAAGGTGCATATCCCGGGCTGTTGGACCATTGAGCCGCTGGGGTAAAGTAAGTTATCGGTAATTGAACCAGCTTTTGATCCACCCAACTCAGATAGCTCTGGCCTTTACGTCCGGAGCCTATCACAATGTCAAATTGCTCTCTTCTTACTTCATTGCCATTCCTATATTCGACCTGGTAAAAACTGCTATCCTTTTTCTCCATTGTGACATTGGTATAGGAATCGAAAGCAAAGATGTTTTTGCCGGGAGAGAAGCTGCCCAGGATATTCTTCGCATTTACCGGTGCAGATGTAAGGTGATGCTCTGTACGAATGTGCTTTTCATATATGTCCTTATGGCAATTGGCACAAATTTCAGAGCCGGAGTAGAGGCTAAACCTATTTTCCTGCACAACCGGTGCAGGCTGATTTTCATTACTGCTGCACATACTAAGGGTATATA
>JBLNAY010000123.1:0-4908 GCA_050259715.1 Candidatus Dadabacteria bacterium | reverse complement strand
GATCGAATACAAACATAGATAGTTTTTCCAAATAGACAAAACTACATGGTGAAATGTTCAGTAAAGTTTACATTAAGTTATTATTAAGGGAAGACAAGTTTAAAGTTTAAAGTTTCAAGTTCCAGGTTTCAAGTTTCAAGTTAAGGCTTCGTAGTACAAATCGTTGGATAGCTAATCATCTCACCATAGGCCTTAGCCTCCTTAAAGTCCTTAACCTCCTTAATCGTTGCCCTTGCATAGGCCAGAAAAGCAATATCGCTTAAAAGAACCTTTAACTTGAAACTTGAAACTTGAAACTTGAAATTTGGAACTCTTCTACCTTTTCACCACCTTCCCTGTTTCCCCGTTCACCTTCAGCAAATACATGCCCGGTACTACCTTTCGGCCATCCTCATCTTCTCCATTCCAGGTGCAGCTTATATTTGCCCCTTTTTGAGCTCGTACAAGGCTTCTGATCTTCTGCCCTGAAATACTGTAGATATCAATATTTACTTCCTTGAGCGAAGGATTAGCTATCTCTATGGATATTTGATCAATGAACGGATTAGGATAACAGGTCACCTGGGTGTAGTTCAATTTCAATTCATTGGTCGCAGTAGGTAGGTCAACAATGTGCTTAAAGTCCCTCCATTGGTAAGCATAATAATAATCTTTTCTTGATCCTGCAGGTACATGCAGAATGCAGGATTCCTGGTCCACAAGCAAAAACACTTCGTTATTCTGTTGAATAACTACTGGAGTTGCATTATAGGCGTAGATTGACCTAAGGTTTAGACACCTGTAAAATGATCCTGGTCCTATTTTATTCAGGGTAGAAGGCAGGCTTATCGAAGTCAAGTTAATACAATCAGAGAAAACTGATGTTTCGATTTCTGTCACACCTTCAGGAATCTCTATTGAAGTCAGGCCATCACAGTCTTTAAAAGCAGCTTCTCCTATAGACTTGATTGTCATGGGAAGAACGATAGATTTTAGATTATCTTTTATTGTATAGCTATAAATATTGAAAAAGGCATAGTCAGGAACTTTGTCTGCAGGATAATATATAATAGACAGAGGATCAGGATAAGTACATTCTGTTCCGGTATAAGCAACAATGGTTGTATGGCTTAGATCCACTGTCGTCAGCGATGGCATTCGATCCCTGAGTACCTTAAAATCCCGGGCGTCTATAGTGCCTTCCAGTGTAAGGTAGGTTATTCCTTTCATCTCTTCATAGGTCAGTAAGGAGAATAAAAGGCCTGCTGTGAGTTTGATTGTTTTAGTTTGCCCATACTGGATGACAGTAATGATTTGGGAGGTAGCATCCGGCGAAGAAACAGTTATCTGTGCCTCGCGAGTGTAATAGGTTGGGTTGGCTTCCAGGGTAAATGTTACCTGATGGTCTCCGTTCCCTAAAGGCATATCTATGGAGAGCCAGGGCTGGCTGGAACTTACGGTCCATCCGACATTTGCTGATATAACAAAAGTGTTGCGGTGCATGGTGGAATCGAATTCAAGGTGGTTCACATCAAGGGATATGCCCGATGCGCTCTCTACTATGTTAAAATCCTGCCATTGCGCGGCTGCAGCATACCTTGCTTTTGACTGGTAAGGAACCATCAGTTTGCAGGCATTTTTATCCACCCTTGAAAAGACATCAGCCGATTTGCTTAAATCAACAGGAATGCATGAACTGGCAGTTATGGAAGTCAAACCCAGACAATCATTAAAACTCTCTCTGCCTATTGAGGTCAACGTGGTTGGAAAATATACTGATTCAAGACTTGTACAATAATAAAAAGAACCACCTCCAATAGATTTAACCCCCGAAGGGATGTCTATTGTTTTAAGGCTGGTGCATTGGGCAAAAGCACTATTTCCCAAAACAATGAGACTAGAGGGGAGGGTAACAGAGGTCAGATTGGCACATTGATAAAAAGCACCATCATTGATTTCTTTCACTCCTTCGGGAATAAAAATAGATGTCAGGCCATTACAGTCAGTAAAAGAATATATATCGATAACTGTTATGGATGGTGGCAGGACAATTGTTTTTATATGATCACTTATGCCATAATTATTTTTATTAAAGAATGCATAACCGGGGATGGTATTTGCTTCATAATTGGGATTAGGATCATCATCTGTAGTTCCGCCTGCTCCGGAATAAGCAACAACTGTAGTATGGCTCAGATCCAGTGTCGTCAGCGATGGCATTTGATCCCTGAGCACCTTAAAATCACGGGCATCTATAGTGCCTTCCAGTGTGAGATTGGTAATTCCTTTCCTTTCATCATCGGTAAGGAAAGATAATAAACTGCCTGCTGTGAGTGGGATTGTTTTTGGTTGCCCTTCCTGAGTGATAGTAATGATTTGTACGGAAGAATCAGGAGCCGAAATTGTTATCTGCCCCTTGCGCCTGTAAAGTGAAGGATTTGCTTCTATGGTTAATGTTGCCCTCTGGTTGTCAATTCCTGAAGACACATCCATTGAAAGCCAGGGCTGGCTGGCACTTATTGTCCATGGCACATTGGCCGATATTTCAAACGAATAGCTATGATCTGCGGCATCATATTCCAAATGACTCACATCAAGAGCTAACCCGGATGTTGCCTCCTCTATCGTTGTAAAGTCTTTCCACTGCGCAGCTGCAGCATATCTCGCCTTTGACTGATAAGGTACCATCAGTTTGCAGGTAGCTGTATCTACTCCTTTAAAAACATTCCAGGAATGACTTACGTCCACAGGGACGCCGGAACTGACAGTTATGGAAGTCAACCTGATGCATCCGTAAAAGGCTGCATAACCAATACTTGTAACAGATGCAGGAATCGCAATGGAGGTTAACCCGATGCATTCGTTAAAAGCTTCAGAGCCGATGGATGTCACCGACGAAGGAATGGTAATGGACACTAAATCAGGACAATAACTAAAGCTTTGGTTTCCTATGGAAGTCAAGGAAGAAGGGATACTGATTGAATTCAGACGTCTGCATGCACAGAAGGTCGCCTCTTTAATGGAGGTAACCGATGAAGGAATGGTAATGGATGTTAAAGCGTAGCAATCATGAAAAGCGCCAGACCCTATATCAGTGACCGATGAAGGGATCCTGATGTTGGTTAAGTTGATACACCAGGAAAAAGCATAATTGCCGATTGAAACAACCGACGATGGTATGTTAACAGTAGTAAGTGCTATGCAAAAAGTAAAAGAATCATTGCCAATAGATGTGGCTGAAAAAGGCATTGTGACCATTAAAAGCATTGGCTTATTATAAAAGCAGTTAACTGGTATTTCATTTGCAGGATAAATGTAATTTATGTGGTTCCAATAAGTTCCATCATTACCTGAATAAGCCGCAATGGTTGCCTCACTTAAATTCACATTGGTCAGTGCAGGCATTGAATCACGCATGATCTTAAAATCCCGTGCATCAATAGTGCCTGTAAGGGTAAGATCTGTTACAGATGCTAACTCCTCATGAGTAAGCAGTTTGCTTAAACTGCCTGAAGCGGTAACATCCACAGTCTTTGTTTCTTGTGCCTTTAACGCCAGGGTAAAACAAAGGAAGGAAAGCAATAAGAATTCTGTTTTCATGGACTTATTGTATTGAATTACTTTTATTATCTGTCAGTCAGATATCATCCCAATGCCCCATGAAAGGATACAGCTATAAAAACATCATTTTGACCGTTTAACCCTTCATCTTTTCACCACCTTCCTAGTCTCCCCGTTTACCTTGAGCAAATACATGCCCTCCGGCACCAGCTTGCCCTGTTCATCTTCGCCATTCCAGCTAAGGCTTATTTTTGCCCCTTTTTGCCCCTTTAAAAGGCTTCTGATCTTCTGCCCTGAAATGCTATAAACCTCCACATTTACTTCCTTTAATGAAGGATTTATGATCTCGATGGCTATTTCTGTGGTAAAAGGGTTGGGGAATAATCTTAACTGTGCTGAGTTTGCCAATTCTTCAACTCCAACAGCCATCCCATGTTGGGTAACAGTGATTGTTTGGGAATCCGTTACAGGGGAGAATACGGTAATTGTTGCCTTTCTTTCTGCAGCTGCCTTATTGGCCAGAACAGTCAGGGTGATCTCCTTTTGACCATCACCCTCTGTGGGGCTTACTGTAATCCATTCATGGTCTGACATTGCATACCACCGGGCGTTGCCTGTTACCATGATTTTAGCCGAGCTTTCCCTGCTTTCAAATACAACAGTATCAGCCGATATTGTAAGTTCCACGCTTTTAGGGATGATAGTAATGAACACCTTGTCGGAAACAGAATTCTCTCCGTCCTTTACCGTCAGTTTAAAGGTATAGGTGGTATCTGTTTTTACATCCGGAGCCGTGAAGGTGGGCTTTGCATCACTTGTTGAGCTTAAGGTTATCCCATCCGGTGCTCTCCACAAATAGGTTAACGTATCACCATCAGCATCTGTGGAACCTGAGCCATCGAGCTGTACTATCGTGCCTCCTTCAACAAATTGGTATATTCCTGCATTGGCTACAGGAATGGTGTTCATCCTGGTCTTCTGGGAAATGGTCAGTGCCTTGGAATAACCATTGCCATCGAAGAAGGTGACTGTGGCTGTTCGTGGCTCTGATGCCGTGTTTTTCTGGCAGGTTAAGGAAACAGTTTGGGTGGAAGTGCCTGAGGTTGGGCTGAAAGTCAGCCAATCCTTATCACACACAGCACTCCATTGGCCTTTGGTGGTAATCTGTATCGTCTGAACAGAAGAGCCTGCTTCCATAGTAAGCTCTTTTACTGAAAGTTCAAAGCCACCCATCTCAACAATATTCATAAAGTCTTTCCATCCATGGGCTTTCGCATACAACTCTTTTGTTCCCTTAGGTACATAAAGAATGCAGGTCTCTTTACTGACATTTTCAAAAACATTATCTTCTCCATTGCCAAGGTTGGG
>JBLNAY010000122.1:0-5603 GCA_050259715.1 Candidatus Dadabacteria bacterium | reverse complement strand
TTTAATACTTCCACAAAGCCACCCTGTATCTCATACGTAGCGGTATGATTTTGACGGTCACGCAGTACCTTGACCTTACCGGCTTTTAGAGCACTTACCAAGGGAGCATGGCGGTCCAGTATTTCAAAGGAACCACTGATTCCAGGCATCTGCACACCGTATACCTCTCCGCTAAATAATTTCCGTTCAGGTGTTAATATCTCTAAAGTCATAATTTGGCAATTTGGTAATTTGATAATTTGAAGATTTGTTATTTAAATTTTCCTGGCAAATATGATGAGGTACTCAATAGCACATCATCATATTTTCAAATTTTCAAATTAGCCCTGTGCCTGCGCCAACAGCTTCTTACCTTTTTCAATAGCATCATCAATTGTACCAACCAGGTTGAAGGCAGCTTCGGGATACTCATCTACCTCACCGTCCATGATCATGTTGAACCCACGGATTGTTTCTTCAATTGGTACCAACACACCCTTCAGACCAGTAAATGCTTCAGCCACATGGAATGGTTGCGATAAGAAACGTTGTACACGACGGGCGCGGGATACAACCAGCTTATCTTCATCACTCAATTCATCCATACCAAGGATGGCGATGATGTCCTGCAATTCTTTATAACGCTGCAAGGTCAGTTTCACCCTGTTTGCACAGTTATAGTGAGCTTCACCAACAATCAATGGAGAAAGAATACGGGAAGTTGAATCCAGTGGATCCACCGCAGGATAGATACCTAAGTCAGCAATCTTCCTGGATAACACTGTAGTAGCATCCAGGTGAGCGAACGTAGTTGCTGGTGCCGGGTCGGTCAGGTCATCTGCCGGTACGTAAACCGCTTGAACGGAAGTAATAGAACCATTCTTTGTAGAAGTGATCCTTTCCTGCATGATACCCATTTCCGTTGCCAGTGTTGGCTGGTAACCCACCGCTGAAGGCATACGGCCTAACAAGGCTGATACCTCGGAACCTGCCTGGGTAAAACGGAAGATGTTGTCTACGAAGAAGAGGATATCACGGCCCTTTCCGGAGCCATCTCCATCACGGTAGTATTCAGCAACAGTCAACCCGGAAAGAGCAACACGTGCACGGGCTCCCGGAGGTTCATTCATCTGGCCAAACACGAAGGTTGCTTTGGAATCATTCAGTTCCGCCATGTTCACCTTACTCAGGTCCCAGCCACCTTCTTCCATATTATGTTTAAAGGCATCACCATATTTCATAATGCCTGCTTCAATCATTTCGCGCATCAGGTCATTACCTTCACGGGTTCTTTCTCCCACACCGGCAAAAACAGATAAACCGGAATAAGCTTTTGCGATGTTGTTGATCAACTCCTGGATCAATACCGTTTTACCCACACCGGCACCACCAAACAGCCCGATCTTACCACCCTTTGCATAAGGCTCAATAAGGTCAATTACCTTGATACCTGTAAACAATACTTCTGTAGCCGTAGAAAGGTTTTCGAAAGCAGGTGGTTTAGAGTGAATAGGGCGGCCGTTCACTTTTGAAACAGGAGGTAAACCATCTATCGGATCCCCGGTAACGTTGAACAAACGTCCTTTGATCTGCTCAGATGCGGGCATTTTAATAGGAGCGCCTGTATCTACAACATCCACACCGCGCATAAGACCTTCCGTACCGTCCATAGCGATGGTCCGAACGCTATCTTCACCAAGGTGAGTTTGTACCTCAAGCACCAGGGTATCGCCATTATCTCTGTTAATTTCCAATGCATTATAAATCTCGGGGAGACCGCCATCGAATTGAACATCGACTACGGCACCAATGATCTGTTTTACCTTACCAACTTTTGCCATATATAGCTTTTAATAAGAAGAGTTTGAGGGGGAAAAACAGCCCCAAAAGAGCTGGTTTTCATTTTCAGGCTGCAAAGGTAAGGGTACGTCTTATATCCACCAATATCAAATGCTCAGCCTGTAAAGGCTAGCTTGTTAAGGTTTTTACAATTGAATAATTAAAATTGAATTAACAACATCCGGATCTTCTTCTCTTCATAAGGAGGCTCTTCCTCAGGCACACCATTTGTAAAATTCATAGTGTATGAAGAAGATTTTAATCTATGCCACCATCCTTGTCAGCCTTTTATCTGCTTGTGAAAACAAACCGGGCAAAGGTGGGGAGGATGACAGTAATGATCCGAATGCTCCGAGCAAAAATGTAAGCAAACGCGATTATAGTATCAACAAATCAAACTCCTACTCTACCCTCTTCCTGGATAGTACAACGATGGAGAAGTTTATCGCTGAGAAAAAAATTCCGGATTCGATCAGCCGTAGAATGCGAAGTTTTTATAATACCCGTAATTACCAGTTTGCGTGGTTTTCAGATGATGGTCTTACAGAACAGGCACGTGCTTTCTGGAACCTCCATGATTATGCAACTACTTATGAGAAGGATACGACTCTGAAAAATAAGGCTCTCCAAAAGACCATGGACAACCTGATAGCGGAAGAAGAACTTTCCGCGAATGCTTCTGATAAAACATTCATCAATACAGAGCTGGCACTGACGCAGCATTTTATTATGTATATGCTGACCACATTTGAAAAGGGCTATGTGAAAAGGAAGGAAATGGAACGGTTTATCCCGTTCAAAAAAGAAGATGCTATGGTAGTGGCAGATTCTCTTATAAATAAGAAACATAAGGACAATAAATACTTTGAGGAGGTAAATGAACCCTATAAATTATTAAAAGAGCAATTAAAAAGATATTATGCTATAGCAAAGGCGGGCGGATGGCCACAGGTAACCGGCACAGTAAAATCTCTCAAAAAAGGTTCTACTAATCCCCTGGTTATTCAACTGAAAAGAAGGCTGGAGGTCACCGGCGAGATGCCCGGACGGGATACTACCGCTGTCTTCAACGACACCCTGGAGAATGCCATTAAAATAGCCCAACAGGAATTTGGCTATAAACCAACAGGTACTGTAAACGAGCAGTTGATAAAGGATTTGAATGTTCCGGTTGGCCAAAGGATAGAACAGATCATGATGAACCTTGGACGTATGCGCTGGATGCTTACAGAACCTACCGGTCGTTTAATTGTAGTGAACATCCCGGAATTTGTTTTACATGTATATGAAGGAAAGAACAAAGCTTTTGACATAAATGTGGTTGTTGGTAAAGAAGGACATAATACGGTGATGTTTAGTGGAGATTTAAGCACTATTGTCTTTAGCCCTTACTGGAACGTACCACCAAGCATAGTAAAAAAAGAAATCCTCCCGAAGATGGAATCTAACCCGGGATACCTGGCCAGCCAGAATATGGAAGTGGTGGGTGAAGAAGATGGAGCTCCCAAGATCCGGCAGCGACCGGGAGGTAAGAATTCCTTAGGCCGGGTGAAATTCCTTTTCCCCAACAGCTTCAATATTTACTTCCATGATACACCGGCTAAAAGCCTCTTCGAGAAGGATAAAAGGGCTTATAGCCATGGATGTATAAGGCTGGAAGAACCTGAAAAGATGGCCGAATACCTGTTGAGAGACCAACCGGAATGGACACCTGAAAAGATTGAGGAGGCCATGAATTCAGGAAATGAAAGATTTGTCAACCTTAAAAAGCCGGTACCGGTAATGATTACCTATTATACAACATGGGTGGATGATAACGGGTTACTAAACTTCCGGGATGACATTTATTCGCATGACAGCACCTTATCAAAAAAAATGTTTATAAAGCCTTTATAGGCAAATTCAACTTATTTTGCACGGCTCATTCACCTGAACATGCAATTAATTGAGGTTACTGATAAACAAACGGCCAGCGACTTTATACGGGTAAATGTTTTAATAAACCAGGATAACCCTAATTATATCAGGCCTCTTGATAAAGATGTCAACGAGGTATTTGATCCTAAAAAGAACAAGAGCTTCCGCTTTGGCACCATCACCCGCTGGATACTGAAGAACGGGCAAGGCGATCTTATAGGGCGAATTGCAGCCTTCGTAAATAAGAAGTATAAGACAAGGGGAGATGAGGTTCCGGTAGGCGGCATCGGTTTTTTTGAATGTATTAATGACCAGGGAGCCGCTGACATGCTTTTCGATGTAGCTAAACATTGGCTATTGCAAAAGGGGATGGGTGCCATGGATGGGCCTATCAACTTTGGTGAGCGAGACAGGTGGTGGGGAGTGCTGGTGGATGGTTTCCAACCTCCTGTATATTGCCTTAATTACAACCCACCTTATTACCAGCAGCTATTTGAAAACTATGGTTTCCAGGTTTTCTTTAATCAATATTGCTTTGGATATAATCCCAAACAGAGAATAAGCGATAAGATCTATGCCCGTCATGATGCAATTGCGATTGATCCGGGCTATAGCGCCAGTTATATTCATATGGATAACCTGGAGAAATATGTGCAGGATTTTACAACCGTATATAATGAAGCGTGGGCCGGACATGGTGGCCTGAAAGAACTGGATATTAAATCAGTGAGGAAGATCTTCTCTAATATGAAACCGGTGATGGATGAAAAGATTAACTGGTTTGCCTATTATAATGAAAGGCCTATTGCACTTTTTATAAATCTTCCGGACCTGAATCAATGGTTCAAATACCTGGACGGCAAGTTCGACCTGTTGCACAAACTGAAGTTTCTGTGGATAAAGAAAACAAAGCCCTGTAAGAAAATGGTGGGAATCATCTTCGGCATCGTACCGGAATTCCAGGGTAAAGGGGTGGATTCTTATATGATAGCAGAAGCTGCCAGGGTAGTTCAGCCTGAAACCCCATATACTGAATACGAGATGCAATGGATCGGGGATTTCAATCCCAAGATGATCAATGTGGCTGAAAATTTTGGTGATGTGTATCGTACACGTAAGCTGATCACCTATCGCTATCTTTTCGACAGGACAAAGGAGTTTAAGAGACACCCCATGCTTTAGTAAGTGCAAGTAATAGTTTAACGGCTATTTTCACTCTTTGACCGCTGATTTATCCACATCTATTCCCATAGGAAATGATAAAGTTCCAGGGGAATACTGAACATCTGTTACCTTAGCAAGGAGGTGCATCCCATGGAAAAATTCATCGTCTCAGCCCGGAAATACAGGCCCCAAACTTTTGATACTGTTGTTGGCCAGGAGCATATCACTACCACGCTAAAGAATGCCATCAGGAACCAGCAGTTGGCTCATGCCTTCCTGTTTTGTGGTCCGAGGGGAGTGGGTAAAACCACCTGTGCACGCATATTAGCTAAGACCATCAATTGCGAGAATATAACACCGGATGGAGAAGCCTGTAATGAATGTCATTCATGTGTGTCTTTTAATAATGGCACATCCATGAATATTCATGAATTAGATGCAGCTTCGAATAACTCGGTTGATGACATCAGGGCTCTTGTGGACCAGGTTCGGTTTACACCCCAGGCCGGGAAATACAAGGTGTATATTATAGACGAGGTGCATATGCTGTCCCCTTCTGCTTTTAATGCTTTCCTGAAGACTTTAGAAGAGCCGCCACCATACGCTATTTTCATATTAGCTACCACTGAAAAACATAAGATCCTACCTACAATCTTAAGTCGTTGCCAGATATTTGACTTTAAGAGAATTAACCTGCAGGATAC
>JBLNAY010000121.1:0-23330 GCA_050259715.1 Candidatus Dadabacteria bacterium | reverse complement strand
CCTTCAGGGACAGAATTATGCTCGAGCGTCGTATAGAGTTGGTAGGTGAATTCCATGAGTTCTATGATGTCAGGCGCAGAGGGGAGTCTTATTTACTGTCGTTTTTCCAACATCATAATTCCCATCCTTTGTTTAATGCAACAAACGATTTCTTATTCCCGACAGATGCGGCTTCTATAAAGAAAGCCATGTTAATGCCTATCCCGTCAGACGAGATGAACTACAACCATTTGATTACTCCGGCTGACCAGAACCCTGGCTACTAAATTCTTAAAAGAGCAGGAGCAGAAAACTCCTGCTTTTTTTATCTCAAAATCTGTTCTATGTCTATGAACCGTAGAGACTTTGTCAACCTCTTTGCAGCAATGCCTGCCGCCTTTGTTGTCAATCAATCATCCGGTGGGAATAAAAGAGAAGATTCTGTATCTCCAGATTCCTTTGCTGATGCATTTGTAATCATTAGTTCCGCTAACCCCTTTTATTTCCAGCTGTCGAATGGAGATCCTTATATTGTCAATGGTCCATGCCTTGCCGGTGCTGCCGACATGGCTACCATGCATTCCTACCTGCAAAAGTTATCGGCTAATCATGCCAACTTTGCACGGGTGTGGTTGTGTAATAAGTTGTTTGAAGTAGAAACCAAATTTGGTGAGTACGATGAACAGCAGGCAAAGAAAATTGATCAACTGTTATCATGGGCATCCACTTATAACATCAAACTAAAGCTTTGTCTTGATAACACCCGGCAAATCATACCTGACCAGGCAGCATGGTTTAACAGGCCCGCATACCACGTAGCTAATGGTGGTCCGTTCAACAATGTAGATGAATATATCAACTCTGAAAAGGGCAGGAAAGCCTATCTGAACAGGATTAAGTTTTTAGCAAAGCGATATGGGAACCATCCTGCAGTTTTTGGCTGGGAATTATGGAATGAAATGAATGGAATTATGTGCAAAGGGTTACGCGAGTGGAATGATTATATGCTGCCGCAGGTGCATAAGCTGTTTCCTAAGAACCTTGTGCTGCAAAGTCTTGGCTCTTTTGATATGGAGAGCCGGCGGCCGGATTATTCCTACATCAATCAACTCAATCATAATGATGTAGCACAGATACATCGTTATATTGATGCTCATGCCACTTTGGATGTATGCACGGCACCAATGGATGTACTGGCGACCGATGCCATTAATGAACTTCGTTCGTATCACATTCATAAACCAATGTTACTTGCAGAAGTAGGTGCCGTACTTCCCAATCATACAGGTCCTTCCGACCTTTACCCGCCTGATACCGAAGGTGCGCTGATGCATGACATGGTGTTTGCACCTTTCTTCGCCGGTGCTGCCGGTACTGGCAACAGTTGGCACTGGGACTGGTATATTGATAAAAACAACTTATGGCATCATTATGCCAGGTTCAACGAAGCGGTTAAAAGCATCAATCCAATGCAGGAAGGATTTATACCAACAACACTGTACCACGACCGATTGCGTATTTATGCGCTGGTGGGCGGGAAAACAGTACTCGCCTGGTGCCGTGATATAAAAAATGATTGGAAGTCAGAGCTCAGAGAAGGAAGAAAGCCGGAAGAGATCAACAATGAAAAAATTGATTTCAGCAGCCTGTTGTCTTCACGACTTGTAAATTCTGTTAAGCTGTATGATCCATGGAAAAACAAATGGACAACCGCAGTCAAAAACAGTACAGTTTCATTACCTGGATTTAAACGTTCCCTTGTCATTAAAATTGAAAAACAGGCATAACCTGTTAAGTGTACTTATGAAGAACCTTTTCATCCTTGTTTGTTACCTAATTTCTTTACCGGTGTTTTCACAACCTTTCCGGTTTGCTGTGCTATCGGACACGCATATTGGAGTAAAGAATGCCGATGAAGATTTGCGTATTTCAGTGGCTGATATCAATTCAGATACTTCAATAAAATTTGTAATCGTTTCTGGTGATGTTACTGATGTGGGTTCAGATGAAGAAGTGCTGATGGCAAAAAAGATTTTATCGGGTTTAAAGAAGCCACTTTATGTACTGACAGGCAATCATGATGGGAACTGGTCACCCACTGGTGGACGTATTTTCAATAAAGCTTTTGGCTCCGGCCGTTTTGCATTTCAGCAAAATGGTTATTTATTTGTCGGTACCAACTCAGGACCCTTCATGCGTCATAGGGCACCAGGACAGGTTCCAAGGGAAGATATTCTGTGGATGGATTCTGTTTTGAACAGGCCATCCAACAGGAATATGCCGGTTGTTTACACTAATCATTATCCCCAGGATTCATCACAGCGCAACTGGTTTGAAGCAATTGATCGCCTGAAGAAAAAAAACATTCAACTGATTTTAGTGGGTCACGGCCACTTGGATACAGAATTTTCTTTTGAAGGTATCCCCGGCATTATGTGCCGTTCAAATTTGCGGGATATAGATTCTGCAAGCGGCTATACTGTGGTGAGTATTGCTGCCAGCAAGGCCATCTTCAACGAAAGAAAACCACTGCTAAATACTTTACGCCAATGGGCAGATGTAAAACTGTATCAACACAACTTTGCAAATGACACTGTAGTTTTTACAAGACCTTCTTATGTAATCAATAAGACTTATCCCACTGTAAAACTGGTATGGAAGTATAGCAATGGTTTTGATATAGGAGCCGGTACTTCGTATTACCAGAAGTCTATTATAGCCACAAATACCCGGGGTGATGTTTATGCTTTGAATGCAAGCGCTGGAAACAGGTTGTGGACATTCCATACACAAGGAAAGATATACAGTACACCTGTTGTTGCACTACGTTACATCATTGTTGCGTCCACAGATACTAATGTGTTTTGCTTAAATGCAAACAATGGAAGGTTGGTATGGAAGTCTAAACTTTCAAGGCCCATTGTTGCATCACCTGTTGTTCAAAATAATATTGTTTATATAGGAAGTTCAGAAGGTGTGTTTTATGCCCTGGATCTTCCTTCAGGCAAGGTAAAATGGAAGTTTCAGGGTGTCAAAGATTTTGTGATGACAAAACCATTGTTGTATGCAGGTAAGCTGTTCTTTGGCAGTTGGGGCAATGAGTTTTATGCACTGGATGCAAAGAAGGGAAGTCTTGCATGGAAGTGGGTTGATACCAGTCACATACGAATGAATTCCCCTGCCGGGTGCATACCGGTAGGCGCAGCAGGCAAAGTGTTTATTGTTGCCCCGGATCAGTATATGACCGCTTTTGACGCTAACAAAGGAAAAATTAGCTGGCGCTCAAAAGATCCTTCTGTGCGTGTTCGCGAATCTATGGGATTATCCACAGATAGCTCTATGGTGTATGTAAAGACAAGCGATGGAAGGTTGATTGGAATTTCAACATCATCCAACATTATGCAAACTGTGATGAATGTTAACCTCTCAATAGGCTATGATATTTCTGCAGCACCGGTTGTGGAAAGTAACGGGATTGTTTATGTTCCTTCCAATTCAGGCGTGGTCAGTGCAATTAGCAGGCAAACGAAAAAGTTATTATGGAAACATAAAGTCTCGAATTCGAACATTAACTCCATAATGCCGTTGAACACGAATACTGTTATAGTAAGTTCCGAAGACGGAAGTATAACCTGTTTGCAATGGTAGTACGATTTATCATGCAGCGAATTGTTCTTCTTGCTTTTGTATCACTGTTACTAACAGAAAAAACATTTGGTCAAACCTCTGTTAACGACGTACCGATGATCGGTGCAGAACTTTTTATTGAACCGGGGCAAACAACACAACAAATAGATACATGGGTAAGATTATTGAAGGAATCAGGAATGACAATCACCCGAATCCGTTTATTTGAAAGTTATATGCATAAGATGGATGGAACATGGGATTTCAGTTTGTATGATCTCGCATACAGAGCGGCAGAAAAATATGGGATCAGGATTTATGGAAATCCATTCCCGGCAACACCATTCACCGACGTGGGAGGATTGAAGTATCCTCGGGACAATCAGCACCTGCAATCCATTGCCGAATGCATCCGCAATATGGTGACACATTTCAGGCAGTTCAAATCCTGCTATGGCTGGGTACCTATCAATGAACCGGGAATAGATAAACTTTCACCGGAGAGCTATTCTCAAAAGAAATTCACCGACTGGAAAAATTTATATCCTGTTGCGGGATACACTTCTTCAGGATTCGAGCATTTTGACTTTGCAGAAGAACGGTTTCTATTGGATTATAATACATGGTTTCTGCAATGGCTCACAGATGAAATCCACAAGTATGATCCGGGAGCCCCGGTGCATGTGAATGGGAAAGGGATCTTTGTACACCTGCCGCTGTATAAGTTTCCGGACTGGCGCAAGTTCCTTACGAGCCTCGGAGGATCGGCGCATCCAAGCTGGCATTATGGATATTTTACTAGAAGCAAGTACACACTCGCAATGTCCGCAAATTCTGAGATCCTTCGGTCTGGTGCTGGAGATATTCCCTGGTTTATGACTGAAGTACAGGGCGGCATCAATACCTATAGCGGGAAAACACCACTCGAACCAACACCGGAAGAAATTACCCAATGGTTATGGACAATATTATCAACCGAAGGAAAGGGAACCCTCTTCTGGTGCCTGAATCCAAGGGCATCCGGCATTGAGGCGGGTGAATGGGCACTACTCAATTTCCGTGATCAACCCTCCCAGAGAATGAAAGCCGCATCTTCTGTTATTAAGGTGATTAATGATAACCCACAATTGTTTGCACATGCGAAAGTTGTAGAATCAGGGATCAACATCTTATACATCCATGAATCTATGTGGGTTGAAAAGAAGCTGCAGCCAAACGATACTACTTATGAAGGAAGAAACATTGGTGGTGTACTGAAGTCTGCACTTGGCTATTTCGAAGCACTGAGTGAAATGGGTGTACAGGCCAATTTAAAAGAGATAGGAGAATTTGACTTCACAAAAAGTGATTATTCCGGCACGGCAATCATACTGGCACATCAAATCGCTATTCCATCACGTTACTGGGAAAAGCTACAGCACTTCGTCAGTAAAGGAGGAAAGTTAATTGTTGATGGATTGACTGGCTACTATGATGAAAATGCTGTTTGCATGATGAAGACAGGTTTAGCAAGCCTGTTTGGTGGATACATCAGTCAATATCAACTAGTAGATAACCTGTTTAATGTCGCGCTCAACCAACCGAATTTGAGTTTACCGGCACATCTATGGAGGGGGAATATTGCATTGACAACCGGCAAGTCAATAGCCACTGTAAACAATCAAACTATCGCGGCAGTAAATAATTATGGAAAAGGAAAAGTTGTATGGATACCTTCTTTGTTAGGCCTCGGCAGTCGTATTAAAAGTGATTATACTTCCCTTACGACTTTGTTGAATTACCACTTACATCCAATAGTGGATAGCACAGCTTTTCGCTTCAGCAATCATCAACCGGACATGCTGATGAAAACAATGAAATCAGCAGATAAATACCTGACTTTGATTATAAATAAATTCAAACAAAAAAGAACAGTCTCCCTGCATGTAAAAGCAGGTCTCCATTCAACTATGCTGTTTGCTGATAAACAAGGGAGCATCCGCAACAACGTAGTGACTATCTCTCCCGAAGAAACAATGGTTGCTCTGTGGAAACAATCTTAAGCTTAGAACAGTGTTTCTAGCGTTTAGATGATTTGTTTTCAGGGTACTGACCTTTATCCCTTGTTTTCTTAATCCATTTATCAAGTATGCTGCGCATTTCTTTCAGCGTAGGGGAATAAGCCGGTGAAGAAGCAAGGTTATGTAATTCATCCGGATCAGACTGGATGTCATACAATTCTTCAGCAGGTTTGGTTGGTGCGCAGAACAATGCCTGTTCGGGAGTGAGCTTTCCGCTGCTATACAATTGCTTCATAAGGTTCCAAACAGGATACTCTGTTTCCTTGTACTTGTTTGGTTGCATGTATGGCCGTTCAGGGTAATAATTTTTAATGTATTTGAATTGGAGTGTGCGCACAGCTCTCATCTTGTCAATGGTTTCATCCATCCGGTCTTTCGCCGCAATGACGAACTCACGTTTCTTTACTCCCGGTCCCACAAAAGGAATTCCTTCCATGTAGGATGGTGGTTTAATACCGGCAAGACGCAAAGTAGTTGCCGCTATATCAATACTACTATGCAGTTCATTATCTATTGGCGGGTGGGTAGTACCAGCCGGCCAGCGTATAATGAATGGAATATGAATACCACCATCATAGACAAATTGTTTGTCTCTAACATGGCAACGTCCATGATCGCTGAAGAACATGACAACAGTATTTTTTGTTAAATCTTCTTTATCTAAACGCTCGAGGAAATTACCTACATAAGAATCCATCAATTGTATAGACTCCAGGTAAGTAGCCCAGTCTTCCCTTGCCACCGGGTGATCAGGGTAGTACACGGGGAGTCTTAATTTATCAGGGTCTATTTGTGGCTGATGTTTTTGAACGGCTGTTTTCCAAATAGGTCCGCGATGGGTGACACTCACATGTATCTCAGCGAAGAAAGGCTGTCCACTCTTACGATCATTCCAGTGGTGGCCATCAAAGTATTTGTTGCTCCAGTTGAAATTATAATCAAGGTGTTCGGTCGGCTTAATACCATTAGGAGTCATTTCAGCAAGCACCCTGTAATAACCGGCAGCTGCTAAAAATTCTGTAATGGGCTTTACCGGTGCGGGAAGAATATAACCATCATCCTGGTGACTTCGGTGATTATGTGCACCAATAGTGGTCTGGTACATACCGGTAATTAATGCTGAACGACTGATGGAACATACTGAACCGGTAACGTACATATTGTTGTAGCGGGTGCCCTCTTTAGCCAGCGCATCCAGGTTGGGTGTTTGCACCTGTTGGTAACCATAACAACCCAATTCAGGAGATATATCTTCAGTGATGATCCAGATAATATTCGGCTTTTGTTGCTTCGAAGTTTTCGTTGTTAATACAGGTTGAGAGCCAGACGAAAACCGGCATATTGTAAAAAATACTAAGAGGCAGAAAGCACCCAAAAAATATCTTTTCATTTGGTGTAACAATATACGAAAATCATTTGCTAAAACGGTTTACGAGTGTACATTTGAAGACAGCGCATTTCTATTATCTCTGCTGAAATAAATACACCCATGAACTGCTTGCTTTCTTCCAACAATCGAAATTTCAACTACCGCATTTGCATCAACTTTAGAACTTTTATTTTGATAAGTATACTCCTTGGTATGCAACTCACTTATGGACAAACATCTATTTCGGAACTACCTATGATTGGCGCTGAAGTGTTCATTGAGCCGGGACAAACAACACAGCAGATAGATACCTGGTTTAAGAGACTGAAAGAATCAGGTATGACTGTGACACGCATACGCCTATTCGAGCGCTATATGCATTCTGCGGATGGCAAGTGGGACTACAGTTTATTTGATGAAGCATATCGTGCAGGAGAAAAATATGGCATCAGGATCTATGGAAATTTGTTTCCTTCAACACCATTCACTGATGTGGGAGGATTTAAATTTCCCCGTGATCAACAACATTTAAATGCCATTGCCGATTATATAAAGAATCTTGTATCTCACTTTAAACAATTTAAGTCGAGCTATGGATGGGTACCCATTAATGAACCCGGTGCGGGCTCATTACCCAAAAACGATTTTACAAAAGAGAGGTTGGAAGAGTGGAAGAAACTTCAACCTGTATCAGAATATACCAGCAAAGGATATGAGCATTTTGATTTTGCCGAAGAGCGCTTTCTTGTAGATTACAATACCTGGTTCATTAAATGGCTTACCGACGAAATTCACAAGTACAATCCGGGGAGCCCTGTTCATGTAAACAACCACGCTATATTTCAAAATGTAGCGGAATATAATTTCCCTGAATGGCGGAAATTCCTTACCAGCCTTGGGGGCTCCGCACATGCGAGTTGGCATTTCGGTTATTTCAACCGCGATCAGTATGCGGTCGCAATGTCAGCTAACAGCGAAATACTGCGTAGCGGCGCCGGAAATATTCCATGGCTGATGACCGAAATGCAAGGAGGTAATAATACTTACAGTGGTTATAATGCGATGTGTCCTACAAAGGAAGAAGTGACACAATGGCTGTTGACTACCATTGCCACCGGCAGCAAGGGCGCCATCTTCTGGTGTCTGAATCCAAGGAGTTCGGGTATCGAAGCAGGCGAATGGGCGTTACTGGATTTCCAGGACAATCCTTCTGACCGGATGCTCGCAGGAGGAAAAATAGCTTCCCTTATAAACAATAACCGACAATTATTTGCCAATGCAAAGGTGGCGGAGTCAGGCATCAATATCCTGTACACACGTGAATCTATGTGGGTTGAGAAAAAGATGCAGGCAGGCGGCACTCACTTCGAAGGTCGTGATGTAGGTGGAGTAATAAAATCAGCCCTCGGATATTTCGAAGCACTGAGTGAAATGGGTGTCCAGTCGAACTTCAAAGAGATAGATGAATTTGACTTTAGTAGAAACGACTATTCAGGCACTACGATTATCCTTGCGCACCAAATCTCAATTCCTTCACGCTATTGGCAAAGACTCCAGGATTTTGTGACCAAAGGTGGCAAGTTGATTGTTGATGGACTGAGCGGTTATTATGATGAAAATGCTTTGTGCCTGCTGTCAACAGGATTTCCTTTCGAAAAATTGTTTGGAGGCAATATCAGTGAATTCAAGATGGTGGATAATGTATTCGATGTAAAACTTAGCAATCCGAAAATATCTGTACCGGCACATTTATGGCAGGGAACCATTGTGCCCACTACAGGGCTGCCCATCAGCAGAACATCTAATGGAGTGGTGGCAGTAAAAAACAAATTCGGCAAAGGTGAAGTATTGTGGATACCCTCACTGCTCGGATTGGGAGGACGCATCAACCGTGATTATAATAAACTGGCGGCGCTACTCGATGTAGAAGCAAAGCAAAGCATCACTAAGTCACCCATCCGTTTCAATATTATGCAAGCACAAATGTTGATGAAGACATTAAAATCCGGTAATTCATATCTTACTTTAATTATTAATAAATCAAAGGACAAACGGAAGGTTCTGCTGGAGAATAAAACCAAGAGCACTCCTTCGGTCATGTTTGCTGATCACCAGGGAAAGATTGCAAATAATACCGTAGATATTTCACCGGAAGAAACTATGATCATCCTATGGAAGTAAGATAACGGAATCACCTCACTTTAATCATCGAAGATGAAAAAAATACAATTCTTTGTTATTTGCTGTTTTTTGTTTCAACAGGTCGTTCATTCACAACAGCACGACTGGGAAAATCCTGCTGTTTACAAGATCAATACAGAACCTTATCATAGCACATTCATCCCATACCAGGACGTTTCATCTGCCAAGACCTTTGATAAATCAAAGTCTATTTTCTATAAATCATTGAATGGAACCTGGAAGTTCAAGTGGGTAAAAACGCCGTTACTCATTCCTGCGGAATTTTATAGGCATAGCTACGATTCAATGAACTGGGACAACATCACTATTCCCTCTAACTGGCAACTTACCTATAAGTATGATCCTCCCATTTTCACCAACATCAAACATCCATTCCCTGCTAACCCACCTTATGTTCCGAAAGAAGACACTAATGCCACTGGTTTATTCAGGAAAAACTTTTTTGTTCCTGCAACATGGAAGGATAAGCAGGTGTTCTTACATTTTGGTGCTGTGCAATCTGCTCTTTACGTATGGATCAACGGTAAAAAAGTAGGGTATCATGAAGATGGTATGACTCCAGCCGAATTCAACATCACTCCTTACCTGCAAAAGGGAGAAAACCTGCTGGCAGCAGAAGTTATTAACTGGAGCGACGGCAGTTACCTCGAAGACCAGGACTTCTGGCGTTTAAGCGGTATTTACAGGGATGTTTTTTTATTTGCCACACCGAATGTGCACCTAAGGGACTTACATGTAAAATCCGACTTAGATAATCAATACAAAAATGCTGTTCTTGATTTATCTGTCAACATAAAAAACTATCCCGGTGTACCATCAGAGAGCAATACAATCAAAACCAGTTTGACCACGGCTGATGGGAAAGCCATTATTAGTAAGACTACCCATTTAGGTCCTATAAACGGAGGTGAAGAAAAGACTATCAACATCATTGAACAAATCAACTCTCCTGCGAAATGGTCTGCAGAAACACCCAACCTGTACCTGTTAACATTACAATTAGTAGATAATAAAGGAAAACTGCTGGAAGCAATTCATCAGAAGATTGGTTTTCGTAAAGTAGAAATTAAAAAAGGACAATTATTGGTGAATGGTAAAGCAGTTGAAATCAAGGGCGTCAACCGCCATGAATTTGATATGTACAAGGGGCGGGCAGTCAGCAGGGAGACTATGATCAACGACATCAGGTTAATGAAGCAAATTAACATCAATGCAGTTCGTACTTCACATTATCCTAATGCACCGGAATGGTATTCGTTGTGCGATGAATACGGTATATACGTGATGGATGAAGCCAACCTGGAAAGTCATGAGTTATGGTCAGAGAAAAACATATACTTATCAGAGGATACTGCCTGGACCAAAGCTTTTGTAGAAAGAGGTGTTGCCATGGTTGAGAGAGATAAGAATCATCCTTCCATCGTCGCATGGTCTATGGGTAATGAAACGGGATGGGGAAGAAATTTCGATAGCATGTATGCCGCTATAAAAAAAATAGATCCTACAAGACCCATACATTATGAAAGCCAGATACCGGCATATGAGAAGACCCTTTCACGCTATGACATTATTTCCCTGATGTATCCTTCTGTGCCTGAAATATTGCGCTTTATGAACGAAGATTCTACCCGACCTGTAATCATTTGCGAATACGCACATGGCATGGGTAACAGCATTGGAAACTTTCGCTGGTATTGGGATGCATTCTATAAATATCCAAGGCTGCAGGGTGGATTTATATGGGACTGGGTTGACCAGGGTTTACGATCAAAAGATGTGAATGATAAAGAATATTGGAACATAGTGAACTACATTGACGGAGCAAATGCCAATGATGGATTAATAGGTCCAGACAGGAGGTTGCAGCCGGAAACCAATGAAGTCAAAAAGGTATTGCAAAATTGTAATGTACGTGCAGTAGACCTTTCCAATGGACAGTTCGAGATCAGCAATGGAAACTTTTTTAAAGACCTGTCAGATGTTTCGTTGCAATGGACGCTGGTGGAAAATGGTAAAAGGATTCAAAGCGGTTCCATAAATCAATTGCATGTTCAACCGCAGTCTTCCACTTTAGTGCGGATACCCTTTAATAGCAAGCTGGTAATAGCAGGAGCTGAATATTTTATCAATATCAGTTTCCATTTGAATAGGCCTACTAAATGGGCTGATAAAGGCTACGCAATTGCCACCGAGCAAATAAGTATACCTACCACAGAGGTCGCTTCTGTAAAGACTGATTTATCTAAGCTTCCCAAATTGCAGTTGTTACATGAAAAGGACATTATCGTGAAAGGACCCGGCTTTACAGCTACGTTCAGTAAACAGCTAGGCACATTAACAAGCTACCGCTTCAAAGGCAAAGAACTTTTGAATGCTCCCGTAGTTCCAAACTTGTGGCGCGTTCCTACTGATAATGATGAAGGAGGAAAACAAAGCAGTTTTGCTGCCCGCTGGCGCCTTGCTGGTTTGGATAATACGAAAATTCAGCCCATTGAAATGACTGCCAAACAGGTGCAGCCAGAGGTAGTAAAAGTTTATTCAAAGAATGATGTTCTTCTTACAAAAGGAACCATTTGTTATAAAACTGTTTATACCATTTATGGAACAGGAGAGATTAAATCGGAAATAGATTTTGATATGCCTGCTGAAATGCCGCCACTGGCAAGAGTTGGAGTGCAGCTTACTTTACCTGCTTCTTTTGAAAATGTTAGCTGGTATGGAAAGGGACCTTTCGAAAGCTATGAAGACCGGAAAGAAAGTGCAATGGTAGGATTGTATAAGGCGTCTGTCGCTAATCAATATTTTCCTTATGTAATGCCGCAGGAAAATGGAAATAAGACAGATGTACGCTGGGTAGCGGTGAATACCAAAGAGGGTCCAGGCTTAGTTGTCATGGGTGATTCATTGCTTAGTATAAACGTGCAGGACTATTCGCAACAGGCCTTGAATGAGTCGAAGACTTCGCATCAGCTCAGGAGGGGTACGAACACTTACCTGTATGTGGATTACAAACAAATGGGTGTAGGTGGTGACATAGGCTGGGGTCCGCGCGTGCACCCTGAATACTTGTTAACGGCTAAGAAATATCCCTTTGCTTTTTGGTTAAAGCCTATTCAGTCCAACACTAATCTGGATAATATGTTGAGGCAGAATCCCGGTGAAGGGGAGCGGCTCACCTGGAAGAATGAGAGTAGAAAAACCAGGTAAAGAGGATTTGCAGGTTTCAGGATTGAGCTAAGATCATTGAAAACTTGGGGTTATGGTATGAGGATTTCAAAATTTGGAAATTTGCAAATGGTGAACTTTAAGTAACCCTGATCGACAGAAACACAGGTAATAATCAGGCAGGAAGGATTTCAATGAAATATCAAAAGATAGCTCAGAGATTCAGTTCGCATGCTTTCCTGCATACAATTAATACGGGGTTTGTATGGAGTTTGCATGGAGTTAGCATGGAGTTTGTCCATGCAGAGTCCATGCAAAAGCTTACCATATTCCATACAAACATTTAGGTAACGGCACTACACCTGTGGTGATTTAATTTACTTTTCTTCTGAAGGTTGTTAGATTACGGATACCGAACGCTTTTTTCTGCTAAATCATCAGAAAGGCGTAAAGTGATGATATGAAGATTTGAAGATATGAAGATCATGATGCGAATTGAAAATTAATTGAGCTGTCATATGCTGTCCGGGAGTAATTCGGCACATGCAAACTGTTATATTTTGTTTAGTTTGTTTTACTTTCAATTTATAAACCTGCAATAAGTAACTATGAAAAAAATCCTGCTACTGCTTTTTGTATTTTCTTTTGTTCAACAACTATTAGCCCAGGATGATAAAGCTCCAGCTTACCCATTGATCACCCATGATCCTTACTTCAGTATCTGGTCAACCACCGATACGCTGACTGCCTCTCCTACAAAACATTGGACGGGAACAGATCAGCCCCTGGTTGGAGTGATTAAAGTAGATGGTAAAGCTTATCGCTTCCTTGGTGAAAAAGCTCAAATGTTCAAAACGATTCTGCCTGCCTCTGATGAAGTGAATTATACAACACAGTATACAGAATCTGCACCAGCTGGTAATTGGATGAACCTTAATTATAATGATAAGGATTGGAAAACAGGTGCGGCACCTTTTGGAGACAACAGGACAACAGCAAAAACCTATTGGCGCAGCAATGATTTGTGGATGAGGAGAACCTTTACTATCAACAACAACCTTGACAACATTTTTCTTAAGCTTCACCACGATGATAATGTGGAAGTTTATTTAAATGGAAATAAAATATTTGAAACCAAAGGTTGGACCGGCAAGTTTATTTATATACCTGTTAAAGGTGCGGCAACTCTTTTGAAACCGGGCACCAATTTACTTGCTATTCATGTGGCCAACACTGCCGGTGGACAATGGCTCGATGCAGGTCTTGTGCAGGAGCCTGAAGATACAAAGGACAATCTGGCTTTGGCTTCACAGAAGTCAGTTGATATTTCGGCAACAGCTACAACATACCGGTTCGCTTGTGGGGGAGTTGATCTGGATGTGGCATTCACTTCGCCATTATTGATGAATGATCTGAAGCTGCTTTCCCGACCTGTTTCCTACATCAGTTATAAGGTGAAATCCAATGATGGTAAAGCACATAAAGTGCAAATAGGCTTTAGTGCTTCCACTAACATTTGCGTGAACGTACCTTACCAGGAAGTGACTACCAGTAAATACAATTACAGGAATTTGTCTATCCTGAAAGCAGGTTCTAAAGAGCAGCCTGTTCTGCAGAAGAAAGGTGATGACCTTCGTATCGACTGGGGTTATATGTATGTTGCCGTGCCGAACACTTTATCGGCAAAACAATTCATTACCAGTGCAGATGAAGCTTTGTCTTCTTTCAAAAATGATCATCCCGTAAGTACTGTTTCTTCCGGTAAAAACCTGATGCTGAATACTGTTCTGAATTTCGGTCAGGTATCCAACACTGCAAAAGAGCAATTCATTCTTCTTGGTTATGATGACTTGTATTCCATTCAATATTTCCATCAGAACTTGAGGCCCTGGTGGAGAAATGATTCAACACAAACAATCGAAAAACAGCTGGTACAGGCTTTTAATAGTTACAGGACAATTATTCAAAAGTGTAAGTTATTTGATCAACAGTTACATACAAATGCTGTGAAGGCAGGTGGTGAAGAGTATGCGCAATTATGTGATATGGCTTATCGGCAGAGCATCGCTGCGCACAAACTGGTAAAAAGTCCACAAGGAGATTTGTTGTTTCTTTCCAAAGAAAATTTCAGTAACGGATGTATCAATACGGTTGATGTGACCTATCCTTCAGCACCGTTATTTCTTTTGTATAATCCTGTTTTGCTGAAAGGAATGCTGAATGGAATTTTCTATTTCAGTGAAAGCGGCAGGTACACCAAACCTTTTGCGGCTCATGACCTGGGTACTTATCCTTTGGCCAACGGACAAGTGTACAGGGAGGATATGCCGGTGGAAGAAAGCGGAAATATGATCATTCTTACAGCAGCCATCGCAAAAGCAGAAGGCAATGCTGAATACGCAAGGAAGCACTGGCAGACTTTAACCACCTGGGCCAATTACTTGCTGAAGGAAGGATTTGATCCTGCTAATCAACTATGCACCGACGACTTTGCAGGTCACCTGGCACGAAATGCAAACCTTTCTGTAAAGGCCATTATGGGTATTGCTTCTTATGCTATGCTTGCCGGTAAATTGGGCTATAGCAGCGTAGCAAAAACATTCAGAGATAGTGCCCTGGCTATGGCACCTCGATGGATGCGATTAGCTAATGATGGAGATCATTATACCCTCGCATTTGAAAACAAAGGAACCTGGAGCCAGAAGTATAATCTTGTTTGGGATAAGATCTTAAACCTGCATGTCTTCCCCAAAGAAGTTTATGTCAAAGAAGTGAAGTACTATCTAACACGTCAAGAGCAGTTCGGACTTCCATTGGACAGTCGCAAGACCTATACTAAATCAGACTGGATCCTATGGACAGCCACGCTGAGTGATAATAAAAGTGACTTCATGAAGTTCATTCAACCTGTGTACCATTACGCTACTGAAACGCCAACACGTGTGCCTTTAAGTGACTGGCACGAAACAACAAATGGGAGAAAGGTGGGTTTCCAGGCAAGGAGTGTAGTCGGTGGTTACTTTATGAAGATGCTGGAGCAAAAGACCAGGTAGGATTTGTTTTTTGATAAATAAAATATTTGTATTTATTATTTATAAATCGGGTCTCATAATTGATAGGTTTCTTATGAGTGTTGCCTTGGATGGGAGCCATGCATAGATTATTGATCACATAGGATATTTTTTTATTTAAGCTGGTTTCCAGTTTGGTGCACCTTCTTATACAGGTAAATACCGTATTATGTAAGTTATATAAACGACTTTTCATACCAATACTATTTTATCAATTTCTTGCACTTCTGAATTATTTTAATTTGAAAAACTTTTTTTGTGTACTGAATACACTTAATCTTGCCCGCTGAAAAAACCAAAAATATTCACCTGAAAGTTTTACAAACCACATTCCAATGAAAAGGCAGTACAATGCGATCATGTATATAGGTATGGGAGGGATCCTGATCCTGACATTTTATTACATCTATCTTTTCTTGTAACAGTATTGCTAGGGGCATCCTACAATAGCTCACATTTCATTTAAGCAACCCGATGGTTTCCTTCATTAGAGTTTTTTGTAGATGGATAAAAATAAACGTGGCGAAGGCAGGCAATGTCCAAATCGAAGCACATTCTACAGGTGTGGGTAAAAGATTGATGGCATGTTCACAAGCAATATGAGATACCTTTCATTCCACACTTCTTTATCATAGATCCAAAAGGAAAGATTACCAATGCACAAATGCCTCTACCATCAGATCAGGATTTTGAGACCGTTCTTCAAAAGGAAATCCCAATGCAGAACTACACATCCGGGCTACAATAAAGCGGTTTAGTATATGCTAACAGTGCTTCTAAAGTGAATGTTTATATTGGAATTAACTTTAAAAATAAAGGAAGGTGGATAAGAGTATTTCGTTTGTATATCAATGTAATATACTCTTGAGCTTTACAGCTGACATTTAGAAATCTTCGTTCACGTCAATAAATTTTGCATTTAAATCAAGTGAGGTATTGTTTTTGAACATACTGCCAGGGAAATGGCTGATAATAGTTGTTTGATAAGCTTTCCTTTAGCAAAATTGTTTGCATATGATAAGTTCTATTAACCAGGATAATAATTCAATGATCGATCTATGGGAAGCCTGGGTAGATGTGCAGGAGCATTCCCTTAAACCATATACACTGTACGTGGTGGGAGAGATCTACTGGGATAATAGATACAGTAAACCTGTGTTGGAAAAGATTGGCTCAACCCGGGATGGAATTTTACATCTCGATCTGCAGCCGGGAATTATTTGTCAGCAAGGAATTATTCGAGAGATACGTTTTTCAGAACCATTGGTAATTTTCAACCAGTACACTGAAGTTATTATCCATGCGGGAAAAGAAATTCTCTGTACAATGGATGTAAGAGAACAGGTGATGTAAATATACATCTAAAGCCTGCTGCTCTTGACCTATAAGTTACAGTTATAATCTTAAGTACTTGTATATGACTGGATGTTACCTTTATGGGTAACGCTTACCAGTTATTCATTTCTCCTTCTACTATTCTTTCAGGGTCTTGTGGATTATGATGCACCCACTCGGGATCGTAAGAGACGAAAAATGACAACCACAAGACGCGTGAAAAACGCATCAGCCACGGCTGAAGGATCAGAAGCCCAAAAGAGTTGAATATCATCCAGGCAAGAAACCTCTTGTCATGAAAGGAAAAGCCAATGACAAGAAACCAGACCACAAAGCTGATAACAGTTATGAGCAGGGAAAGAAGGTAGCTGACGTAACCGGTGCCATAATAAAAACCCACTTCAATATCGGTGACCTGCTCGCATACTGGGCATCTTTCATGCATTTCCATATTCTTCTTCATGTTCATGCGTATAGGATACCTGAACAGGTGACCTTCCCGGCAGCGGGGACAACGACAGGTCAGTACAGTGGTAATATAGCTTCTATGAGGTAATCTGGCTGCCATTATCTTATATATACTCCATTACCTTTTCCATTGCCATACTCCGGGAGCCCTTCACCAGTATATAACTATGGTGGATGTTTTTTTGTTTAAGCCATTCACCAGCATCAATGGCAGTAGTAAATTGCTTAAATGGATGTTCTATGTTTAAAAAGTCACCTCCTACAAGTAAAACTTCCTTCCAGTTATGTTGTTTTATTTCATCAACCAATGCTTTATGTTCATCCGGGCTTTCCGGTCCTAACTCAGCCATGGCTCCTAAAACTAAGATCTTATGGTCGTTACCAGCTATCTCTCCGGCATGTAATGAGGCAAAGTTCTCAATAGCGGCTTTCATGCTGCTGGGATTGGCATTATAGGCATCCAGGATTATCCGGTTACTGTTCTTCTCAACCATCTGTGAGCGGCTGTTAGTTGGAGAGTACCCTTCAATAGCCGTTTGCATCTTTTGTTCCGGTACTTTAAAATATTTGCCTACAGCGACTGCAGCAAGGATGTTTGGAAGATTATAATTTCCTACAAGATTGGTTTTTAATACCCGGTTTATACCTTCTGTAAATTTCACATCCAGGAAAGGGTCACTCTGTAAAACGTTGCCTACTATATCAGCATTATGAGTGCCATAGGTGAAGATCTCCTTTATTCCCCTGCTCATTTCCAAGAGGTAATCGTAATCATTAATTAAGAAGGCTAAACCATCATTTTCACGTAAGTAGTCGAACAGTTCACCTTTACCCTTGCGAACACCTTCCACACCTCCAAAGCCTTCCAAATGCGCCTTCCCGCAGTTTGTTATGAGGCCATGAGTTGGCAGTGCAATTTTACAATATGAAGCAATCTCTCCCCTGTGATTCGCCCCCATTTCTATCACTGCCATTTGGGCATCGTCCCTGATCTTTAATATAGTAAGTGGGACCCCAATATGGTTATTCAGATTGCCTTCAGTGGTATAGGTTGTATAAGAGGAGGAAAGTACGGCATGTATCAGCTCTTTAGTCGTAGTCTTTCCATTACTCCCCGTAATAGCTATGAACGGAATCGAAAACTGTTTCCTGTGATACAGCGCCATTTCTTGTAATGTCGAAAGGACATCTTCAACAACTATTGTCTTACCGGGTATATCAAATTCAGACTGGTCAATGATGGCGTAAGCCGCACCTGATTCTAAAGCTTTGGAAGCAAACTGGTTACCATTGAATTTCTCACCTTTAAGGGCAAAGAAAAGGTCTCCTGCTTTCAGTTTCCTGGTATCGGTTTGAATGGAAGGATATTGAAGATAAATATCGTACAGCTGCTCCAATTTCATCTGGCAAAAGTAGGTTGCACAAGTAAAAAGTCCCCCGTCTTTTACCGATCGGGGGACTTTTTAGCATTAGATATATACTATTATCTTTTTTGTTTCTTCGCTTTCCAGAAGTTACCCGTCTTTCTCTTATTGCCTTCAGGGCTACCCATACGATCCATCGCACAGCGGAAACCTAAGGTGCTGCTTGCCTGGTCTTCTTCCATATATCGGCGTGTACCAGGGCTCAGCCAATAGGCTCTGTCGTTCCAGCTACCACCTTTATAAACTCTTGATTTATCGCTGATGAGGGTTGTAATACCATAACCATAAGAAGAGTTGGAAAGACTATCACCATCAAGGAAGTTGATCACATTACCTCTCTGGTAGTTACGGCGGTTCTTGCTTTCTTCATCTGTAACAGGAACGGTTTTTACTCTTCCTAAAGAATCTCTTTCAAATCGGCTTTCAGGATCAGTAGCATTAGGATCTTTAACATACAGCTTTTCAAACTTGTTACCACGATAAGGAGCAACATCGTCGTTATTACTACCTACGTCCATATTGGTCAGCGGACGGTAAACGTCAGCAACCCACTCAGAAACATTACCAGCCATGTTATACACTCCAAAGCCATTAGGATAGAAAGAGTTGACTTCAGCAGTATAGATAGCACGGTCATTTAAACCTCCTGCAACCCCGGCATTATCACCAGAGCCTCTTTTAAAGTTAGCCAGGAACTGACCTTGCCAGCTGCCATGTTTGGTATCCCTCATACCATTAACGTTAACAGCCCAGGGGTAAACCTGTTTGTTGGATTGCAATTCTTCCCCTCTTTTACCTTCTTTGAGAGAAGGCCTGGGGTTTTGGTTAATCAACCCATAAGCAGCATATTCCCATTCTGCTTCAAAAGGCAAGCGGTAATTAGGCAACATAATACCATCTTCCATGGTCACCTGTGTCCTGGGTCTTCCTTCTTCTGTCTTTAAAGGATTTTTCTTTGAAGTAGCGCCTTTACCTGGTTGGGGAGTAACGAGGCCTAATAAGTAAGATTTATTAGTGAAGTTATCCTGTCCTTGTTCTGTCCTGATATATTGCTTGGCGATATAACCCTTGTTAATGAGGATACCTTCATTTACACGGTCGCTTCTCCATAAACAAAAGTCATAAGCCTGTCTCCAGCTAACACCTACAACCGGGTAGTTGTTAAAGCTTGGGTGACGGAAATAATATTCAACCAAAGGCTCATTGTAGCTTAACTCACTACGCCATACCAGTGTATCAGGTAAAGCGGCATCCAGGATTTTTTGATTTCCTGGTTCATCTACCGGGAAGACGCGGTTGATCCAGTGAATATATTCGCGGTAGTGGACATTAGCCACTTCGGTGCGGTCGATGTAAAATGAAGGAACAGTTACCCGTTTTGGTATGTTATCCCAATTGCCCATAACATCTTCGTCGGTTTGTCCCATGGTGAAAGTACCACCCTGGATGAATACCAGGCCGGGACCGAGTCCTTGCTCTTTAGTACGGGCTACCTGGAAACCACCCATGTCTTTGTCGTTGTAGTTCCAGCCAGTGGCAGTCGATTGGTCATGCTTGTTTTTACCAAACAACCCATTCTTACAGGAGGCGAGAGCTGCAGTACAGGATAACAGGATTACTAGATTTTTAAATTGCATGGTTGCGTGTTTTGTCTTTCTAAAGGATCACATGGAAATTACATGCGCTGCCTTTAAAACCTTATTAGGAATAACTTTAACGGGTATCGACCCCAATTATTGTTGATCCGGTAAAGATTTTTAGCAGTATGCGAATATATACAGATAAGCTTTAAAGAGGTAGCGTAGAATACCTGTTTCATTATGTTAATTTTACTATCCTTGTATGATGCCACCATCCCTTAGGATCTTTGCTACGGGCTGCTTATTACTTACCTGGTGCCAACTTTTTAGCCAGAGAACCTATAAGCCGGCCTCTGTGCTGGCTACCGGTATTTGGTACAAAATAGCGGTGGATAGAGAAGGTATTTATAAGCTCGACCTGCCATTTTTGAATTCTTTGGGCATCCAGGGCACCATTCCATCAGCGCAGTTCAGGCTATATGGTAACGGCGGGGGGATGCTTCCAGAAGCGAATAGTACATTCCGGGCCGATGACCTGGAAGAGAATTCTGTTTGGGTGGAAGATGGTGGTGACGGCCAGTTAAATGGGAATGATTATATCTTATTTTATTCCAGCGGTCCCAATCATTGGGAGAAAGACTCTGTAAATAAGCGGTTTACGCATAAAAAGAACCTATTTTCCGACAAGGCTTTCTATTTTATTACCATTGGAGGAAACGGCAAGCGAATACCTACGCAGCAACCAGGGACTACAGGCCCTAACCTGGTTACAAGCTTTGATGAGCGCTATTTTCATGAACAGGATACGGTTAATTTCCTGAATAGTGGAAAAGAGTGGTTTGGAGAAGAGCTCTCATCCTTACCCGGCAGATCTCTGAATCGGACTTTTACTTTGCCTTTTGCTGATATAATAACTAACCAGCAAGCTACATTGAAAGTGAATGTAGTAGCCCGTTCCGTCAATATAGGTTCTCGTTTTGCAGTTGTACTAAACGGTCAACCTGTTCAGCAAATAGATGTTCCTTCTATTACCACTAACCTCTACGATCTGTTTGCTCAGCAGGTACAAAAAGAGACCAGTTTTATTCCTAATACTGCTGGTAATCAATTAATACTACAGTATACCACCGGCAGCATAAATAGCCAGGGGTGGCTCAATTGGTTCGAATTTTTCTGCCGTAGGAACCTTTCTTTATCGGCAGGAAAGCAATTATTATTCAGAGACTGGAATAGCGTGGGAAATAGTAGTATTTCGTTTTCAATTGCGAATGCTGATGCCTCCACACTTACATGGGATGTTACAGATGCATTAAATCCCGTAAGAATGAATACGTCTCTGACTGCTGGTGCTCTTCGTTTTAATAATGATGGAACACGACTAAGGGAGTATGCGGCAACTTCCAATACGTTTCTATTGCCGCAACAAATAGGACGGATAACTAATCAGAATCTCCATTCCGCTACAGATGCCGATCTCCTGGTTGTTAGCAATCCTGCTTTCTTGCCGGAGGCGCAGCGCCTGTCACAATTCCACCAGTCGAAACATAACTTAAAGACTACCATAGTTACAACTGACCAGGTATTTAATGAATTTGCGAGCGGATCTCCTGATCCAACTGCTATAAGAGATTTTGTGAAGATGTATTATGACCGGTATAGGACTACCTGGGTTGGGAAAGGCAAATACCTGTTGTTTTTCGGGAAAGGCTCATTTGATTATAAATCAAGAGTGAATCCCAACACCAACTTTGTTCCTGTTTACGAGACCGTTAGCTCCCTGGATCCGCTATCCACCTATACTTCCGATGACTTCTTCGGCTTTTTAGATGATGCAGAGGATATAAACTCATTTCTTGTCCAGAATGATGTTGATGTAGGCATCGGCCGTATACCATGTACCTCGATAGAGGACGCAAAGAACTTTATAGATAAAGTGATGGATTATCACGCTCCGGCTGCCTTTGGACCCTGGCGAAATCACCTGGATTTCATAGCAGATGATGAGGATAATAACCTTCACCTGCAGGATGCTGAAGTGTTGACCAATACTGTTGCAACTGTTGCCCCTGTATTTAATTACCAGAAGATCTACCTTGATGCTTTTAAACAGGAAAGTGGTTCAGCAGGTGGAAGGTATCCGCAGGTGAATGCCATTGTGAATAGTAATATTTATAATGGCACCCTCGTCTGGAATTATACCGGACATGGTGGTCCTCAACGTTTAGCTGAAGAAGTAGTCATTGATCAAAGCATTGTTAACAGCTGGAAAAATCAATATAGACTCCCGTTATTTATTACCGGAACCTGCGACTTTGCTCCTTATGATAATCCATACGGACAATCTTTGGGAGAAAACCTGGTGAACCGGGCTAAGACCGGTGCTATTGCATTAATGACCACCAGCCGTGTGGTATTTGCCAATAGCAACCGTATCATGAATGATAATTATCTCCGGATATCTTTACAACGAAACGCAAATGGCAGGTATAAGTCGCTGGGAGAAGCCATCGTTGCCGCTAAGAATTATACCTACCAGAATTCAACAGATATCAATAATAACCGGAAGTTCTCACTTATCGGAGATCCTGCCATGACAATAGCATACCCTGTGAATAGGGTAGTGGCTTCTTCAATAAACGGGAAGAATATTTTATCGGCTGCAGATACTGTAGGAGCCACCGAATTTGTACAGTTGGATGGTGAGGTACAGGCGTTTACGGGGGCACGTCTCAATAGTTTCTCAGGAACGGTATATGTTTCATTGTTCGATAAGCCTTCTGTCATTACCACACTTGGAAATGATGCTACTAGTATTCCGGTAAAATTTACTGATCAACAAAATGTATTATTCAAAGGCAAATCATCAGTCCAAAATGGCAGGTTCAGTATTCAATTTAAAATGCCGAAGGATATTAATTACCAGTTTGGAGCGGGTAAGTTAAGCTTGTATGCAACCGATAGTGTTAGTGACGCTAATGGATACTCCAATAATGTTGTTGTGGGTGGTATTGCCTCTACAACTTCCACAGATACGAAAGGACCTGAAATAA
>JBLNAY010000120.1:0-25037 GCA_050259715.1 Candidatus Dadabacteria bacterium | reverse complement strand
AATGGCTTTCATGTTGTATTGGATAAGCCAATGACTTTCAACCTTGATGAGGCAAAAGACCTTAAGAAGATTGTAGAAAGAACCGGAAGATATCTTTGCCTTACGCATACTTACACCGGTTATCCTATGATTAAAGAAGCGCGACAACAGGTGAGGAATGGCACTATTGGAAAGGTGAGGAAAGTATTTGTAAGCTATCCACAGGGATGGCTGCATGCTTTGTTAGAGGTCACCGATAATAAGCAGGCATCGTGGAGAACAGATCCTTCCCGTTCGGGTAAGGCAGGAGCAATGGGTGACATCGGTACACATGCATTCCAGTTATCTGAATACATTACCGGTTTACATGTTTCGAAAGTTTGTGCTGATATAAATATTGTTGTTGATGGCAGGCAGCTCGATGATGATGGCGCTGTACTTCTTAAATATGATAATGGCGCCAGTGGTGTGCTGGTGGCTTCGCAGGTGTTGACAGGAGAAGAGAATACATTAACTATAAAAGTCTATGGAGACAAAGGTGGAATGGAATGGAAACATTCTGATCCGAACTCTTTAATTCTCATGCAGCCTGATACACCAATACAGGTATTACGTGCCGGCACTGGTTACCTCGGAAGTTTTGCTCAACATAATACAAGAACGCCGGCGGGTCACCCGGAAGGGTTCATCGAAGCTTTTGCAAATCTGTACCGGAATTTCGCTTTATGTGTGAATGCCAAAGAACAGGGAGAAACTCCAAAGGACGAGTGGTTGGACTTCCCTTCAGTAGAAGATGGATTACGCGGAATGGCATTTATAGAGAATGCAATTGCATCAGGCAAGTCGGAAAATAAATGGACGGAGTTCAGGGTCTGATACCTGGAAAAACAAATCTTCTATTCATATAAATATTGCATATGCGTACCATCAAAGGTCCCGCTATTTTTCTCGCTCAGTTTATGGGTGACCAACCACCGTTTAATGATTTAAAATCCATCTGCCAATGGGCTAAGGGGTTGGGATTTATTGGCGTTCAGATTCCAACGAATGACCCACGTTGTATCGACCTGCAGCAGGCTGCAGAAAGTAAAACTTATTGTGATGACCTGAAAGGGTTGGTTAATGAGTGTGGACTCGAAATCACTGAACTCGCAACACACATACAGGGACAACTGGTAGCAGTGCACCCTGCATACGATCTGCTGTTCGACAGTTTTGTACCTGAGAATCTCAGGAGCAATTACAATGCGAGAACAGAATGGGCTGTGCAGCAAATGAAATATGCTGCTAAAGCCTGCCAGAACCTGGGAATAACTGCATGCCCGTCCTTCAGCGGCTCATTGCTTTGGCCCTATTTTCATCCATGGCCACAACGGCCACACGGTTTGATTGATGAAGGATTTAATGAACTTGCGAAAAGATGGTTACCTATCCTGAACACCTTTGATGAATGTGGTGTGAATGTTTGTTACGAGATCCATCCATCGGAAGATTTGTTTGACGGTATAACTTATGAAATGTTCCTTGAAAAGGTAAACCTGCACCCAAGGGCCTGCCTGTTATATGATCCGTCACATTTTATATTACAACAATTGGATTACCTGGAATACATAGATAATTATCATGAACGGATTCATGCATTCCATGTAAAAGATTCAGAATTTCTTCCCAGCGGCAAACAAGGAACTTTCGGCGGGTACCAGAGCTGGTTAAACCGTGCGGGAAGATATCGCTCTCCCGGGGATGGACAAGTGAACTTCAAATCTATTTTCAGCAAATTGACACAATATGGATATGATGGTTGGGCGGTTCTCGAATGGGAATGTTGTATTAAACACCCCGAAGATGGCGCCAGGGAAGGTGCACAATTTATTAAAGACCACATTATCCGTGTTACAGAGAAAGCATTTGATGATTTTGCAAAGACGGAAACAGGAGAAAATTTCAACAGGCAGGTTTTAGGTTTGCAGTAATTTTATCATAAACACATGAAACAATGAAAAGAATAGCACTATTCAGTTTACTGATTGTATTTGCAACCAGCTGTGGCAATAATCAACAGGCAAAGAAAGCTACAAGTGAAGTTGAAGATCCCAAAATTCAACAAGGCTTAGATCTGATAACTAAAAGTGATTGCTTTACATGTCACAAAGTGGCAGACAGGCTTGTCGGACCTGCTTATGATTCCGTTGCACTCCGCTACAAAGACACACCTGGAATAGAAGATACTTTGGCCCATAAAATTATCAAAGGAGGTTCCGGCAATTGGGGAGCAGTTCCAATGTTACCACACCCGAATATCAAAGTGGAAGATGCTAAGTTGATGGCGCATTATGTTTTATCGCTAAAACCAGAGTAATGAGAATTTGGTTATTCCTTTTAGTTGTCCTAATTATTACTTCCTGCAATAATTCCCAGCAGGTAAAGTTGTATACTTCTAATGTTTACAAGGCAATGAAACCGAATGATGATTGGATTACTTTATTTGACGGCCATTCCGTTAAAGGGTGGCATTCCTATGGTAAGAAATCAGCAGGCAGTGCATGGAAAGTTGAAAGCGGAACCTTGCACCTGGACGCAGCCAGCAAAAAATCTGTAAATGCAGAAGGAGGTGATCTTGTTACAGATGAAGAATATGGCAATTTTCATTTGAAGTTGGAATGGAGGATTGCACCCCTGGGCAACAGTGGAATAATCTTTTATGTTAATGAGGATCCGGCACGATTTGAAAATACTTATAACTCAGGACCAGAATTACAATTGTTAGATAATGGTACTCCTACTTCTCCTGGAAATCCTGATGCAAAGTATTACACCCATCGTGCCGGAGATCTCTATGACCTGTTGGCATCGAGGGAAGTTGTAAAACCGGCCGGCCAGTGGAATGAAACGGAAATCATTGCTAAGAATGGTAAGCTGGACTTCTACATGAATGGGCAACATACACTATCAACAACGATGTGGAATGATAACTGGAAACAAATGATTGCCATTAGTAAATTCAAGGATATGCCTTCATTTGGAACTTTTAGGAAAGGCAAGATTGCTTTACAGGATCATGGCTTTGACATTTGGTTTAAAAATATTAAAATCAAACGACTGTGATGAGCCGCTGCTTTCTATTACAATAAAAGTTGACCTAATCTAAGGTGACTTTAATCTAAACCTCCACCTCAGAACTTCAGATCCTTTAGTGTGAAAGAATTTTTTGCTTAATGAAAAAGCTTTAACTTAAGAAAGTAATTCCTTCTTAAAATTAAGTTTACTGCTATGCGAAAGACAAAGCTTCAAAGGCTATCTATGCCATTGGTAAGACTCCAATATTCAATCGTACAACCTTGCGCACATAACAAAACAACCTTAATAACCTTTTCGAACAATTCAGTCGTGGAGATTCCCGGCATTATTGTCAACACTAATCCGAAAAAAGAATAGGGATGTATACCTTCTTCATCTGATAATTTGAAACAAAACCGTTTCGCAGACTCAATTTTTTATATGAAACGACTAACGATACTTAGTATTATAATTCTAATTTGTCATTACTCTTATTCGCAGGGTTGTGTTGCTATAAGGAGCAATGGAGGCACTTGCACAATGCTACCCTATCAACCATTCGATCAGAAACAAAAGGCAAGTACCTGGTCAATTGGTATTAATAACCGCTATTTCAGGTCCTTTCGTCACTTTGTGGGAACTGCTGAACAAAAACAAAGAGTTGAACAAGGAACACAAGTAATCAACAAAGTATTTGCTACTGAGTTTCGTGCTACCCACGATTTCAATACCCGCTATTCCTTATCATTTTATACACCTGTTATTGCTAATATGCGCTCCTCACTTTACGAGCATGATGGCAAAACACGCAGATCCACCCATTCCTTTGGGCTCGGCGATACCAGGTTAGCAGGTTATTATTGGCTGATAGATCCCGCTAAACAATTGAAAGGCAATGTTCAACTCGGACTTGGAATTAAATTTCCTACAGGTGATTATAAATACCAGGACTACTTCTATAAGAATGATAGCATAAAAGTGCTTGGACCTGTTGATCAATCAATCCAACTCGGGGATGGTGGAACAGGTATTACTGCAGAAGTAAACTCCTATTACTATATTTCAAAACATACTTCCATTTACTTAAATGGTTTTTACCTTTCCAATCCAAGGGAGCAGAATGGAGTCTCAACCTCAAGAGGTAGTCTGCCATCTGCCAGTGCCATCCTGTATGGTAGTGACGTCATGAGTGTGCCTGATCAATATATGATACGTGCAGGAGCTAGTTTCGGTGGGAGAGAATTAACTCTTACAGCCGGTTTAAGGATGGAGTGTGTACCGGTGCATGATCTTATTGGAGGAAGTAACGGTTTCAGAAGGCCTGGTTATGTTTTATCAGTTGAACCTGTTGCTGAATATAAGACAGCTTTTGGTGCTTTCTATATTTCAGTTCCATATGCAATACAGCGTAACAGAACTCAAAGTGTTCCGGATAAAATACGCACGGAGAAAACAGGAGTATATGCTCAAGGAGACGCAGCCTTTGCTGATTACTCTATCAACTTTGGGGCTTCATTTGCTCTTAAATAGTATATAAAACTGATACTCAGAATGACACCTTGAACCGTTTAAGCTGAATATCATTTCTGGCTTTCAGATTCCACTTACTTGTTGTGAGAAGGTATTGTTTAGCATTTGTTTACAAGGTTATTTTGTACTAAACAATCATTATTGAAAACTATAGTCCTGCCTGATCTACATGGTGAAAGTTTATGGTCCGATATCCTGATAAAAGAATCCTTTGATCAAGTGGTTCTTTTGGGTGATTACCTCGATAACAGTAAGGGGATCAACGGAAAACAAGAATTAATAAATCTCAGAAATATCATTAAGCTGAAGGAAAGTTATCCAGAACAAGTTTTCCTGTTGTTGGGCAATCATGAATACCATTATACTAAAGCTGCAATGAAATTGGGTGAGAGATCGCCGCGCTACCAGGCCGACTTAGCAGGTCAATTCAGAGAAGTTTTGGAGGAATATGGCCAACTCTTCCAGATGGCATATAAATACGAAGAATATTTATTTTCTCACTCGGGTGTAACGTGTTCGTGGTTAAACAAGTATTCTGGTAGCTGGCAGGTTAGCTCTATCGATAAAGCAGTCAATGAAATCTGGTCGGAAAATCCGGAAGCTTTTAGGTTAACTAAAGAAGGTCTTGAAAATGGCTGGGGTGACGACATCTATCAATCTCCCATTTGGGTAAGACCATACAGCCTTAAATCAGATGCAAAACCAATCGAAACAGAAATCATCCAGGTGGTAGGTCACACACCACAAGAAAAACTTGAGGTAATGGAATCCGGGAATCAGCGTTATTATTTTACAGATACCTTCAAATCCTCAAGAGAATACCTCGTTATTGATAATGGCATAGTCTCAATTGGCCGATTTTGATAATACGTTAACTTCTTACCCCACCTGATGGTATTTCCTTAATAATGGCTTTCTTTGCATCTTCCTGCACAGGCAGGATTTTTTATTAGACTTAACCGTGAAATCAGGCTTTGTTAACATCTTCGGGAAACCTAATGCAGGAAAGAGCACTTTGCTAAATAGCTTAATGGGCGAGAAATTAGCAATTGTGTCTCCGAAAGTGCAAACCACCCGCCATAGAATTAAAGGGATCCTTTCCACAGACGAGTACCAGGTAATTTTTTCTGACACTCCGGGTATCATTGATCCCAAATACAAGCTGCATGAAAAAATGATGCATGCTGTAAAGAGTGCACTGGAGGATGCAGACCTTGCCATTCTGATTCTGGATATCAAGGATGATTGGATCGAATCGGATGAGATCTTTTCTTCATTACGACTAAAAGTTCCATCTATAGTGGTGGTAAATAAAATTGATGCAGTTGGCAAAGCTACTCAGCTGGAGGCGGTGAAGTTCTTTAAAGAAAAGAAGTATACTAAGGAAGTCATCCCTATTTCCGCTTTAACGGGAAATAACAATGATCTTCTTCTGCAGGCTATCATCAGGCAACTGCCGGAAGGTGAGCCTTTTTATTCTGAGGATGAAATATCTGATCTCCCAACTAAGTTCTTTGTTTCAGAAATGGTCAGAGAAAAGATATATGCTCTTTTTGAAGATGAGATTCCATATCATACCACAGTGGTGGTAAGTGAGTTTAAGCAAAAGAGTACACTGGTGAAAATAAGAGCAGAAATCGTTGTACAGAGAGAATCACAAAAGGCGATAATCATTGGTGAAGGCGGTAAGAAAATAAAAGAAATCGGTAGCCTGGCAAGAGTTGAGATAGAAAAATTCTTAGAGCAGAAGGTGTTCCTCGAACTCTTTGTCAAGGTTCGCCCCCACTGGAGGGATAATGAGCTGTTTTTAAAAGAGTATGGATATTGAAACAAGAAACGCGAGACATGATGCTGGAGAGAAATGAAATGCCGGATTCGGGAGAGTTATTTAAGAATAAAACTGATCTAAGAACAATAAGAATATGGGGTTTACATTAGCAATAGTTGGTCGTCCGAATGTAGGTAAGAGCACATTATTTAATCGTCTTCTTGAACAAAGAAAAGCTATCGTGGAGGATATCCCGGGAGTTACGCGCGACCGGCAGTATGGCATTGCGGACTGGAATGGCAAGAACTTCAATGTGATAGATACCGGCGGCTTCGTGCCTGATAGTGTAGATATCTTTGAATCTGAGATACGTAAGCAGGTTCAAATAGCTATGGATGAAGCAAATGCTATTCTGTTTATTGTAGATGCTACCGGCGGTATTACTGAACTGGACAATGCCATGGCCTCTATATTGAGACGTTCTCCCAAACCCGTTTTCCTTGTTGTTAATAAGGTGGATAATAATGAAAGATTATTGGAGGCGGCAGAATTTTACAGTCTTGGTTTTGACAACATCCATTTCATTTCTTCTATCAGTGGCAGTGGCACCGGTGACCTCCTGGATGATGTAGCGGCCCTGATCAAAGAAGACGAAGGACCGGAAGAAGAAAAGGACCTACCTAAATTGTGCATCATTGGTCAACCTAATGTGGGTAAATCATCTTTGTTAAATTCCCTTATTGGAGAAGAAAGGACAATAGTAAGTAGTATAGCCGGAACTACACGCGACACCATACATACCCGGTACAAACTCTTTCAAAAGGATTTCATTCTCATAGATACAGCCGGTATTCGAAAGAAGGCTAAGGTTCATGAAGACCTTGAATTCTACTCTGTTATAAGAGCTATAAAAGCTTTGGATGAAGCAGATGTATGCCTTATAATGCTGGATGCGGAAAAAGGAATCACAGCGCAGGACATTACAATCTTCAGTCTTGCCGCACGTAAGGGAAAAGGCGTCGTGGTGCTGGTAAATAAGTGGGACCTGGTGGAAAAATCCACCAATACGGCAAGAGATTATGAGAGAGACCTGAAGCAAAGATTGGCTCCCTTCAATGATGTACCTATATTATTTATTTCCGCAAAAGAAAAAACCAGGATCTTCAAAGCTATTGAAGCAGGGCTCCAGGTGTATGAAAACCGTAGTCGTAAAATAAGTACTTCCCAGTTAAATGAAGTAATGCTCAAGGCCATCGAAGCCTTTCATCCGCCTGTTGTTCGTGGTAACCCCATTAAAATTAAGTACATTACCCAGTTGCCAACAGTTGTTCCGTCGTTTGCCTTTTTTACAAATTACCCTGATGATATAAAACAACCTTATAAGAACTACCTGGAAAATAAACTGAGAGAGAAGTTCAACTTCTCAGGTGTACCGGTAAGGCTTTTCTTTAGAAAGAAGTAAAGTGAATAAAATAAAATCTCGAAAGTTTGATTTTTTCAATTCTGCAATTACCTTTGCCGCCATTAGTTAACTAAATTAAAAAGCCACAATGAAAAAAATCTTAGCAATGCTTGCCATCACCGGCGCATTAGTAGCTTGTAACAACTCTAGTGAGAATGCAAGTACAACTGACACTACCACTACTACAACCACTACAGTTGCTCCTCCAGCTACAACTGATACTATGAGCACTATGCCAATGGATACTACTAAAACAACTACTACAACAACAACTGACACCACTAAGAAGTAATCAGTTCTTGATAGTATAAAAATTAAAAGCCCTCCTAATGGAGGGTTTTTAATTTACAGCTTAAAGGATTTCAGAATATGATTCACTTTTTGTTTCAGTTCTTCTAACTCAGCCTTTTGTTGGAGGATAAAGACATTTTCATCAAGAGGGCCTACTACTGCTTCCATCTCCTGATCATTATCATACATCATTGTGCGGAATTCGTTTTGGTAGTCTTTGGCTCTTGACGTGTAAATATTATCGTATAACCACTCTTTTGTTTCTACCAACTGGTGCAACAGGTCTTTAAAAGTAACCGGGGTAAGTTCCCGGGTATTCAATACCTGCAATAAGGAGGCATAGGCATGTTGGAGCTTCTGATCGAGGTATATTATTCCATTCTGTTGATAAAATTCATGCACGTTATCCCAATTATCAATCTCTCCTGATTTTATTCGTTGAATCAAAGTTTCAACAGAAGCAGCAGGCATTAACTGCCCACCTATGTTTTTCCATTGAAGTCTTACCGGTGCAGCCGGAAGTGCTTCCATCAATTGACTGAAACTTTCAATGGCATGGCTACCAATGAAGTTTAGCAATTGTTCCACTCCATAATACACAACAAGTCGTTTATAAATAGAAAACGCTTCTTTTACTTTAACCAGTTGAACAGGCCTGTTACTACATTCAAAACCATCGGCCAGCACTTCAACAGATCCATCTAACTGCTCTATCCGGGCATCTATTTCTGAAGATTTTAAATCCGGGTCGCCGATCGCTTTTGCCACACAGGATCGTATAATCTGCAGAGCATCAAAGATCTCGTTTACACTATCAGGTGCCAGGTAATCATATTCCAGGTACTGGATCTTTTCACTTCTATTGTCCCTGTCAGCGTACTTAGCCGAATTACGTGCCAGCGCATACATATTATACATAAACCAATACGCCGGCATGATGACCAACTTATTGTTTGTTACATCATTGCTGATCAGACTAAAGGGAATGGGAATATTTAGTTCGTTAGGATAATCACCTTTGGCAATCAGGGTGAAAGTTGCAAAACGGGAATTGTGTTTGAGACTGACACATAACCCTGGCCAGAAGCCACGACCTGCCATCATCTCACCATCGGCTGCACGGCTATTGTGATTAGATCCTATGGTGGCGCCGGCAGCTATATTACTCTGTCCCATCACCAGTGCTGCGCAAAGAAAAGAGTTATTATGGTGTTGCTCATGGGCAGGGAAAATCAGTGAGTTAAGCACTTCGCAACAGGAGATGGTTGAATTTTCTCCGAGGTAAGAGTTGATTAACCTTGCCCCATATTTTAATTGCGAATGATCAGCCATAATGAACCTTACAGCTTTAACTCCGTAGAAAATCCTGCAACCATAATTTATAATGCCATTTACCAACTCACATCCTTCCCCGATCTGCGTCTCTTCATTCTCCCTGGAATTAATAGTAAGATTTTTGAGTTTATTAGCTCCCTTGATGTAAGCTTCACTACCCACCCAAACATCTTTGATGATGCTGGTATTCTTAATTACAGAACGGTCACCCACTTTACCGTAATACCCTCTTTGAGTATCAAATTTCTTTTCGGTAAGTGTCTTAAAGGAATCCATCAATTGCTTATCAGCTCTATACTTCGCCCATAGGTGTGCATCAGCAGGCAACATTCCATTAAACGGCAGGATCTTTCTTCCCCCGTTTTCATTACAGACTTCCAACCATATTCTCACCTCTTCAGGTTCACCTTCCTTAATGATACCATTACCAAATTTGGAGTGATCGGTAGTATGCAATTCATGAACATTAGCAATCATCACTTCATTCCCTATTATGTAATGTGACATATAGTTAACATTACTGATGATGACATTATCACCGAAATCACAGCTAATGATAGTGCTGTTGTACAATCCTACCGGCATGGCTACATTGTGATATTCCAATGAAACCGGCTCCAGCTTGCCTATGCGCACCAATCCAAAGAACTTACAATTCTTAACCAACTCGGGGTTGAAAGCATCTGAAACCTGCAGGTTGTTCCAGTTATCAGATGTATTATTGTTTCGAACCAGCACTTCAATTTCATAAGCACTCAGATTGCGGTACCGGATGCCATTCTTGTTCTGAAAGTTCCGGAGATGATATTCATCTTTCCCCTTGGGCAAATAGCTGCCGCTTACAAAATCATATCCAAGGGAATTAAGGGTTATCTTCTTTATTTCATTCATAGCAGGTAAGTAAAAACAGTTTATTCAACAGTTACGGATTTAGCGAGGTTACGAGGCTTGTCCACATCCAGGCCTTTAGTAACTCCAATATAATATGCCAGTAATTGCATCGGAATGACACTTAACATAGGAGCAACAATTTCATCGGCTTCCGGTACAGTCAATACATCATCCGCAAGAGCAATACTGTGATCATCTCCTTCCGAAATAACAGCTATTACCTTACCTTTTCTTGCCTTGATCTCCTGCATGTTGCTGAGAATCTTTTGATGGTAAGAATCCCTTGTGGCGATAAACACTACAGGCAAGGTTTCATCCACCAAAGCAATAGGTCCATGTTTCATTTCTGCAGCAGGATAACCTTCCGCATGTATATAAGAGATCTCTTTAAGTTTCAATGCTCCTTCAAGAGCTACCGGGAAGTTGTACCCTCTTCCGAGGTAAAGAAAATCCTGGGCATCTTTGTATTTCTCAGCTATCTCCTTAATCTTATCTGTATCCTGTAATAAGTTTTCAACCTTCTCCGGAATTTCGCTCAACTCCTGTAGCAGGTGTTGATAACGACCTTCGTCTATAGTACCTTTTTGATACCCAATCTTAAGGGCTATCATAGTAAGTACAGCCAGTTGAGCGGTAAAAGCCTTTGTAGAAGCGACCCCTATTTCAGGGCCGGCGTGGGTATAGGCTCCTGCGTCTGAAATACGGGCAATAGAGGAACCTACCACATTTACCACACCAAGTATTATTGCTCCTTTAGCTTTTGCATTTTCAATTGCAACAAGAGTATCTGCCGTTTCACCGCTTTGAGAAATGGCAATGATCACATCTCCTTGATTTATTACCGGGTTGCGATAGCGAAACTCAGAGGCATACTCCACTTCAACATTTATGCGGCATAGCTCTTCAAATATATATTCTGCCACCAACCCTGCGTGCCAACTGGTGCCACAGGCAACAATAACAATCCTGTTGGCATTCATAATTTGATCAGCATATTTGGTAATGCCGCTCATGGTGATGGTACCTGCAATAGCATCCAATCTCCCCCGAAGACAGTCATGAATTGTCTGCGGTTGCTCAAATATCTCCTTAAGCATGAAGTGATCATAACCGCCTTTCTCAATCGCTGCCAGGTCAATATCCAGCTTCGTAATAAAGGGTGTTTCTCTTTCATTTCCCAGGTTTTTCAGGATCAGTTCATCACCCTTGACAATTGCTACCTGGTAGTCATTGACATAAACCACCTCTTTGGTATATTCTACTATTGGGGAAGCATCAGAAGCCAAAAAATGTTCATTCTTTCCAATACCGATTACCAGCGGGCTTCCTTTACGTGCTGCAATAAGAGTGTCCGGGTTATCCTGGTCTAATAAAACGATCACATAAGCGCCTACTACCCTTTTCAATGCTATACGCACCGCTTCTTCCAGTGAACAGTTATTGTTGTTCTTGATATCCTCTATGAAATTCAGCAGTACTTCCGTATCAGTATCGCTTTTGAATTGGTAACCTTTTTTAAGCAGTTCCTTTTTTAACTGGCTGTAGTTTTCAATAATACCATTATGTATCATGGCCAGTTTACCACTTGCCGAAGTATGAGGGTGTGCATTCCGGTCATTGGGTTCACCATGGGTTGCCCAACGGGTATGACCAATGCCAATGTGTGAATGAAGATCTTTCCCCTGCAGCATTTCTTCCAGGTCAGCCACTCGACCTTTTTTCTTAGCTACTTTTAAATGGCCATCCTGGATTATACCAATGCCTGCACTGTCATAACCCCTGTATTCCAGTCGTTTTAATCCTTTAAGAACAACCGGGTACGCCTCACGGGGTCCGATGTATGCAACAATTCCACACATGAATTTTTATTTAATGCTTGCGAAAGTCTATAAAAAACATTGACACCCCAAAACTAACTAATCCCACGTCAGAGCAGGATGCCACTGAGGATCATATAGGCAGCTGAGAAATAAATGATCAGTCCTGTCACATCCACCAGGGTAGCTACAAAAGGAGCAGAACTTGCTGCCGGGTCAGCTCCCAGCTTTTTAAGCAAGAGCGGGAGCATAGAGCCGGTAAGTGTCCCCCATAAAACAACACCCACTAAGGAAACTCCAACTGTTAAACCGACATAAAACCAATATTGCCCATATAAATCTTCAATAATTCCCTTTTGCATTAATACGTGCCATACCATAATACGGACAAAGCCAATGATTCCCAAAATGCCACCTAATGTCAGTCCACTGAAGATCTCTCTTTTCATCACCCGCCACCAATCCTTTATACTCACTTCACCTACTGCCAGTGCTTGTATAATCAAAGTTGATGCCTGCGATCCGCTATTCCCTCCGCTCGACATGATCAAAGGGACGAAGATGGATAATATATAGGCCTTTTGTATTTCGTCACTGAAGTAAGCCATAGCAGTAGCGGTCAGCATTTCGCTCAGGAACAGGATGATCAGCCAGCCGGCCCTTTTCTTAATCAACTTCACAAAGGGTATTTCCAGGTAAGGTTGCTCCAGCGCAACAGTACCACCTATCTTTTGTATGTCTTCGCTGAACTCTTCGCTCGCAACCCAAAGAATATCGTCTATAGTTACAATACCAAGTAGCTTATTGTTATTACTCACTACGGGTAAAGCCACCCTGTTGTTCATTTTAAAAGCATCGTTGGCTACTTCCTGGTCGTCATAAGCATTAAGAGCAATCACCCTGTCATCCATTAACTCACTCACCTTTCGATTAGGTGAAGCAAGGATAAACTCCCGGATCCTTATGTCATCCAGCAACTCCCCTTTTTCATTGATAACATATATTACATCGATCGTTTCACTGTTTTTACCTACCCTTCTTACGGTCTCCAACACCTGTTGTACTGTATTATTTTCATACACATACACGTAATCGGGCGTCATCAGGCGTCCTACACTATTTTCAGGGTAGCCCAAAAGAGAAAGAGTGATCTTACGCTCCTCAGGATTTAAAAGCTTTATCAATTCTCTTACCGCATCCGGTGCCAGGTCTTCCAATAATGCCGTCCGGTCATCGGGAGGCAGTTCATTGAGTAATTCCGCTGTTTTACTGGGAGGCAGCTGTTGAATGATATCTTGCTGTGTGGACAGTTCCAGGATCTTAAACACTCCCGCAGCACGATGTATGGACATACTGGAGATGATCCTTGCTTCTTCACCGGGCATCTCGTATATGAGTTCAGCCACATCACTGATGTTCTGATCATCCAGGAACGTCCTTATTTCTTCAGCATCGGCATTCTGAAGAACATGTTCCAATTCCAGCATTAAAGTATCCTGAGACATTCTTCAAATTTACACGATGTAACTAATGCATTTTATCTTGCAAAGTAAATTGATCAAATGAGTTTGAAACAGTTAAGTTTCTTACTGGATGGAGTTTATGTTGGCGGCACTAAAAAGATGGGCAGGGGAGTGTATACAAGAACTGCTATCGCTGAAGGAGAAATTGTAGAAGTAGCCCCTGTAATTGTGATGACTGCAAAAGACCGAACACTACTCGATCAAACGCTGCTTCATGATTATATATTTGAATGGGGAGAGCAACGAAACCAATGTTGTATGGCATTGGGACTGGTACCCATTTACAATCATTCCTACCAGGCTAACTGTGAATATGAAATGTACTTTGGCAAAGAGGTAATCACCATAAAGACAGTACGTGCTGTTGCAGCCGGTGAAGAATTATTTATTAACTACAATGGAGATTGGGATAGTGAGAAGAAGGTGTGGTTTGAAGTTGTTTAAGGTTGAATGTTTAAAGTTCTTTTAGTGCGGTCTTACTTTCTCACGTCTCACGTTTCATCTTTCTCACTTCAACTTCCCTTTAATCTCATTCAACTTCAACAGGGCTTCTACCGGCGTAAGTCTATTGATATCTATACCCTCCAGCATAGTCCTTATTTCATCAAATACTTCGCTGTGGGCATCAAAGATGTTCAGCTGGTATTTGGGTGCTGTAAGTTGTTTTACATTTTCCTTCATCGATTCCACCTGCTTGGTCTCCAGTTGCTTCAAAACATCTTTTGCCCTTTCGATCAGCGTTACCGGCATGCCCGCCATCCTGGCCACATGAATACCAAAACTATGCGTGCTACCTCCCGGCGCCAGTTTGCGCAGGAAGATCACCTTGTTGCCGATCTCTTTATTAGTAATGTGGTAGTTCTTTACACGCGTTAATTTGTTTTCCAGCTCATTTAATTCATGGTAGTGAGTGGCAAAGAATGTCTTGGGCTGGTGAGGCGAATTATGCAGGTGCTCCGCTATACTCCAGGCGATTGAAATACCATCATAAGTAGAAGTTCCCCTCCCGATTTCATCCAGCAGCACCAGGCAACGGTCACTGATATTGTTGATGATGGAAGCGGTTTCATTCATCTCCACCATAAATGTTGATTCTCCCGCACTCAGGTTATCAGAGGCCCCTACCCTGGTGAAGATCTTATCCGTAAGACAAATAAATGCTTCTGCTGCAGGAACAAAACTTCCGGTATGAGCCATCAGTGTGATGAGAGCAGTCTGCCTAAGCAAAGCTGACTTTCCACTCATATTCGGACCGGTAAGAATAATAATCTGTTGTTCAGCCTTATTCAATGTCAGATCGTTACTGATGTAAGATTCTGATGGTGGTAAATTTCTCTCTATTACCGGGTGCCTGCCCTCTTTAATTACCAGTTCATCACCGTCATGGAGCTTTGGCTTTTTGTAGTTGAACTGCAGGGCATTGGTAGCATAGCAGCACATACAATCAAGGGTGGCAATGATGTGTGCATTGGTTTGAACAGGAGCAATAAAGTCGTGCAGTTCATTTAACAGGCTGTCAAATAACTGCAGTTCAATTTGCAGGATCTTTTCTTCAGCGCCTGTGATCTTTTCTTCATACTCTTTTAATTCAGGAGTAATATATCGTTCAGCATTCGTCAGCGTCTGCTTCCTGATCCATTGCTCCGGGACTTTTTGTTTATGCGAATTGGTCACCTCCAGGTAATAGCCAAAAACATTATTGAACCCAATCTTCAGTGAAGAAATACCCGTATTCTCACTTTCCTTCTGCTGCATTTTTAGCAGGTATTCCTTGCCATTATGTGCTATGCCCCTCAGTTCATCTAATTCTGCACTGACACCTTTATTGATGAATCCACCCTTGATGGCGAGTGCCGGCGGGTTATCAATCACCTCCTTGAATATCTTATCAGCTATGTAATGACAGGGATTGAGGGCGTCTCCTAATCTCTTTAAGTAATCGTTTGTTGAATTCTGGCAGGCATCCTTAATTACATCCACTTGCCTGAGCGCTCTTCCCAGCTGGAGTATTTCCCTTGGATTGATTTTCTTAAGCGGGATTTTTGATACCAGTCGCTCCAGGTCACCGCACTGGCGCATGGAGTGCAGCAATTTATTTCGAACATCCGTATTAAGAATGAAGTACTCAACCACATCCAGCCTCTCATTAATCTTATTGATGTCCTTTAAAGGAAAAACAATCCATCGCTTGAGTAAACGTGCTCCCATGGGAGTAGAGGTGTTATCTAAAACACTCAGCAAAGTGCTCCCGTTCTCCACCGGGCTATGCAAAAGCTCCAGGTTGCGTATGGTGAACCGGTCCATCCACAGGTATTCACTTTGCTCCATCCGCTGGATGGAAGTCACGTGTTGCAGGTTGGGATGTTCCGTTTCCCTTAGGTAATGCAATACCGCGCCTGCCGCTATTAACCCGTTGGTCAGTCCTTCCACTCCAAAACCCTTTAAGGAATGAGTGTCAAAATGCTTTAGCAGGGTGTCTTCCGCATATTGGTACTGGAAGATCCATTCATCCAGTGTGTAGGTATAAAATTTACTCCCAAATTCTTCTTTCACCTTTCGCTGGTGCTGGCGCTGGAAGATCACTTCGGCGGGTTTAAAGCCCATGATCAGTTTATCGGCATATTCCTTATCTCCCTCGGCAGCAAAGAATTCCCCGGTGGATATATCCAGGAACGCCATCCCATACTTTTCATCTGCAATATGAATGGCAGCCAGGAAGTTGTTTGCATTAAAGTCCAGCAGTTTATCATTGGTGGCCGTTCCCGGTGTCACCATCTCCGTCACACCCCTCTTCACAATGCCCTTTACATTTTTCGGGTCTTCCAACTGGTCGCAAATGGCTACCCGGTGCCCTGCTTTCACCAGTTTGTGCAGGTAAGTATCAAGGGCATGGTAGGGAAATCCCGCCAGTTCCGACATGGCAGCGCCCCCATTATTTCTCCTGGTAAGGGTAATGCCCAATACCTGGGAGGCAATGATTGCATCAGCACCAAAGGTCTCATAAAAGTCACCCACCCTGAAAAGCAGCACAGCATCAGGGTATTTAGCCTTAATGGCTTTGTGTTGCTGCATCAATGGTGTATCGGCAATATTAGGCTTACTCATGGTGGTCGGACAAAAGTAAAGGCAGGCCTGCGATTCTGCGGCTGATGCCAATCTTTTTTATCCACTATTTTACTACAATTACTTTTGCCCGGAATAAAAGAAAAAAGTCGATGCGCAAACTATCCATGGCGGAGTTAAACCGGAAATCAGTAGAAGAGTTCAAAGAGTCACCCAAACTGCCCATTATTGCTGTTTTGGAAAATGTGCGCTCCGCCTATAATGTGGGTAGTGTTTTTCGTACCGCCGATGCTTTCCTGCTGGAAGGCATCTATTTATGCGGCTATACCGCCTTCCCGCCTCATAAAGAGATTAAGAAAACGGCGCTCGGAGCTGAAGACACGGTTCACTGGAAGCATTTTAAGAATATTACAGAGGCCATAACAGACCTGAAACATCTTGGATATACCGTTTATGCAACCGAGCAAGTAGCCAATAGTATCCCCCTGCAACAGTTCCATGAAATACAAAATGGGGGTGACGAAAAGATAGCTATCATCTTCGGCAACGAGGTGACGGGAGTAGAGCAATCCACCATAGAATTGTGTGAAGGATGTATAGAAATCCCACAGTTAGGCATGAAACATTCCCTGAATATATCAGTTGCCGCCGGCATCGTGCTCTGGGAGATTGTACGGGGTCACCTGGAATGATTTTACAGTTCTGATCTCTGAATCTATGATGGTCTTAAGTGCAGGGACTTATAAAGCTCCCAAAGCCCTCCCACGCTATTGCCACGGAATTAGCACGCTATTACCACGGAATTAGCACGGAATTAATAGCGTGGTAATTCCGTGCTAATTCCGTGGCAATTCCGTGGTAATTCCGTGATCGCTCTATAGAAACCCTATGGAAGTTCCTTATAAACGCCATTGGTTAGAACTATCAGGAGAAATAGGATCTAATAGTAATTCCATATTGATAAAGAATACCAACAGGTATGATAAATATTAGTTTTGATTAACAGGTGGTTTGTCATCTTTGCTATCTTTTAGAGGACAACTTATGTCTACGATTAAAAACTACTTATCACTTGTCAAGTTCTCGCATACCATTTTTGCGATGCCCTTTGCCTTTATTGGCTATGTGCTGGCAGCAAGAACTGATATTTCTGCCCTGATAACGAATGCTTCAAGAGATTACCTGCCATCCGGTTGGAATGGCTATCCAGGTAACGCTCCTATTCACCCCTGGTGGTTTACTTTGATATTGGTACTACTTTGCATGGTGTTCGCCCGTTCGGCAGCCATGGCTTTCAATCGGTATTTAGATCGCCGTTGGGATGCCCTGAACCCGAGGACTGCCATCAGGGAAATACCCAAAGGAATTATTACGCCTACAAACGCATTAGCGTTTACAATAATAAACTGCTTATTATTCATACTTACAACCTGGTTTATTAACCGGATCTGCTTTTACCTCTCCCCGGTTGCCCTCGCGGTAGTGTTAGGATATAGCTATACCAAGCGGTTTACTCCTTTATGCCACCTGGTATTAGGATTAGGTCTGTCCCTTGCCCCTATAGGTGCCTACCTGGCTGTAACCGGTCACTTTAGCTGGCTCCCCATCCTGTTTTCATTTGCTGTACTATTCTGGGTCAGTGGCTTTGATATCATCTATGCTTTGCAGGATGTGGAATTCGATCAATCGCAAGAACTCTACTCTATCCCGGCCATTGTTGGAAAAACTAAAGCATTGCATATTTCCGAACTTCTTCACCTTTTAAGTGCTACAGCGGTTGTTATTGCCGGAAGGCTCGGTCATTTTAGCTGGCTATACTGGCTGGGCGTTTTGGTATTCATCGGTTGCCTGGTTTACCAGCATTCCATTGTGAAACCCCATGACCTGAAAAGAGTAAACATTGCGTTTATGACCATGAATGGCATTGCCAGCGTGGTATTTGCCCTTTTTGTTATAGCGGATCTTCTCCTTCTCTAACCCACCCCTGTTCGCACCCCCTGTCCCCCTAAAGGGGGAACTTAGGTGTTACATACACTGTTTCTGGATAAAGTATTCAGAGCAGTTCTTTGGAAGACAAGTCTGCATTTACCTTTGATCATAATGAACAATGATATAAATAATGACAGTTCAAATCTAAGTTCCCCCTTTAGGGGGACAGGGGGTCGCATCATCTGTATCGACTACGGCCTAAAACGCTCCGGCATTGCCGTCACTGATCCCATGAAGATCATTGCTACAGGACTATGTACGGTTGAAACTCCTAAGTTGGTGAAGTTTATAAAAGATTATGTGAGTAAAGAACCTGTGGAATTAATCCTTATTGGCATGCCTGTGAACCTGGATGATTCAGATACACATGCCACTCCGCTGGTACGGAAGTTCATTTCTGTCATCCGGAGAGACCAACCCGCCATTCCCGTTAAGGAAGTGGATGAGCGGTATACATCCAAACTCGCATCGCAGGCAATGATTGAAATGGGATTAAAAAAGAAGCAAAGGCAGAAAAAAGAGCTGGTTGATGAAATAGCCGCTACTCTTATGTTACAGGAGTATTTACAACATAATATTTGAACTCTTAAAGGTATTTTTGCTTTAAACCATACATATTAATGATTCTTCCGATAGTAGCATATGGTCATCCGATCTTAAGAAAAGTAGGTGTAGATATAGATGAGAATTATCCTGACCTGCCTAAGTTGATTGAAGACATGTGGGAAACCCTTTATGCCAGCAACGGTGTAGGACTTGCAGCACCACAGGTAAATAAAAGTATCCGGCTTTTTATAGTAGATAGTGCACAGATCTTTGCCAATATGGACGAACAGGAAAGAGAAGAAGAAGGCTATCCTGATGCACCTGGTATTAAACAGGTGTTTATTAATCCCCATGTAATTGAAGAAGCCGGAGATGACTGGCGTTATAATGAAGGATGCCTGAGCATACCAAAGATCAGGGAAGATATTTTTCGTGCAGAAGAAGTTACTTTAGAATACCAGGACGAAAACTTTAAGAAGCACACGAAAACTTTCAGTGGACTCACCGCACGGGTGATATTACATGAATACGATCATATAGAAGGTAAGCTCTTTATTGACCTGCTTCCTTTACTTAAACGCAAACTCTTAAAGAGGAAACTGGATGATATCTCCAGGGGGGCTGTAAAGGTGGACTACAAAATGCAGTTTGCAAAGAAATGAAGTGGCTGTTCTGTTTAGTACTGGCACTTTCCTGCATCTTTTCCTTTGCCCAGGATGACAGCACCGACCTTGTGGCGCTCTCCAAAATGACAGTACTCAGCGAAGTAGTCATCCGTTCAGATCTCAATACCATAAGGCTTCTCAGGCGCATAAAAGAAGATACCACGTTCTATAAGGCTTTCCGCACCTTGCACATCATCGGGTTTACCTCAATAAACGATATTAAGATGCTGGACAAGAACGGTAATATAGAAGCATCCTTATATAGTAAAACAAGACAGAACCGTAGTAATGGTTGTCGCACCATGGATGTGATGGAACAGCGCACTACAGGTGATATGTACAAAAGGGGAAAACTGAACTACTTCACCGCACAACTTTATTCAGGCCTATTCTTCACTAACGGCAAAGTGTGCGGTGAAAATAATAATGTAGCTGGCATCGAAAGAAATGTGAGGGACAAGAGCGGATTGGAAAAACATAAAGAACAACTGAAGATGATGTTCTTCAATCCAGGGAAGAAAATCCCGGGCATTCCTTTCATCGGTGATAAGCTGGACATCTTTGATACAGACAACCGGCAGTATTATAATTTTTCAGTTGACATGGGAGAAATGAATGGACAGAACTGCTACATTTTTAAAATTACCCGCCGGGAAGATCTCAGTTCTTCAGAGAAAGACCATGTTGTGTTTGACGATATAACCACATGGTTCAACCAGAAAACAATGGAAATTGTGGGGCGCACTTATGACCTCAGTTACGATACACCTGTTTATGATTTTGATGTGCATATGGAGGTGGAGATGAACCGTTTTCATGGTATGCTTGTGCCACAGGTTTTACGATATAAAGGAAACTGGAAAGTAGCTTTTAAAAAAAGAGAACGCGCTATATTCACCGCTACACTTTCTGATTTCAGGTAGCCTGTTTGAGGCCTATATTTTACATTCACCGATAACCTGTAAATAGGGTGTTTTAACTTTTATCATATAGTTTTCCGGTTAATTTAGCTGCTTACCTATTTTTGCACAGCCCGGTGAACCGGGTTCATTGTTATAACTGCCAATATGAACTTTAGAAAAGTCAACAACATTACCGGTTGGGTAGTGTGTGCAATTGCTTCCCTCGTTTACATACTGACTGCTGAAAAAGCCGGAAGTTTTTGGGATTGCGGAGAGTTTGTTTCCGCTGCCTACAAGGTGCAAATGCCTCACCCGCCGGGTGCTCCTTTATTCGTACTCCTGGGACGATTCTTTATTATTTTATTCGGAGATAATCCCCAAACTGCCGCTAAAGCAGTTAATATCATGAATGCTTTAGCAAGTGGTTTCACCATATTATTCCTTTTCTGGACCATCACACACTTCGCCCGTAAACTTGTCGTTGGTTTACGAGAAGAGCCTACCCTGCAGCAACTGTACACCATTATGGGAGCAGGCATAGTAGGTGCACTGGCTTACACATTCACTGACTCATTCTGGTTTAGTGCTGTGGAAGGTGAAGTATATGCGTTTTCTTCGTTCTTCACTGCTATTGTATTCTGGGGCATATTAAAGTGGGAGCATGCCGATGAACACGCCGGTAACGATATCGTTTTACGTCATCGCGCCGACCGCTGGATCGTTTTCATCTTCTTTATGATGGGACTTTCTATCGGCGTACACTTGTTAGGATTACTTACTATCCCGGCCATAGTTATGATCTATTATTATCGCCGCTACAACTATACCCGCTGGGGTGCCATCTGGGCTTTCCTCATTGGTTGTGCCATCACAGGCATTGTACAAGTAGTAGTTATTCAACTTTCTGTGAAGCTGGCCGGCCGCTTTGATATATTGTTTGTCAACTCATTCCATCTTCCGTTCTTTAGTGGATTTATTTTCTTTTTCCTTTTACTGGCAGCCCTGATATGGTGGGGTTTGCGTGTAGCAAGAAGGAAGGATTGGAATTTTCTGCAATTGGGCCTGTGGTGTTTCAGCTTCATGCTCTTAGGCTATTCTTCCTACATCACGACAATGGAGCGTTCCAACGCGAATCCTTCCATTGACATGAACAATGTGGATAACCCAATGAACCTGGTATATTACCTCGGTCGTGAGCAGTATGGGTCACAACCGATCCTCACGGGTCCGCACTTCCTTGCTCAGCCTATTGGGATGAAAGACAGGAAGACGGTTTATTCCAAAGCGAAAGACCAATATGTAGAATATCCAAGCCCCAGCCCGGACTATGAATATGATAGCAAGGATATACAGTTATTCCCCCGAGTGTGGGATGGTAATGATCCTAACCATGCCAACTATTATTTACAGTGGCTGAACCTTCCCAGTATTGCAGCAAAGGCTCCCAGTATTGTTACAGGAGTTGGTGAAGGTATTGTCCAGACCCAGGATCAAAACGGTCAGCCGGACACTTACACTTTACCCGATAATTATGCACCTCGTGTAAGGAGAGGGCAGGTGGTGCAACCGGGCCAACCCATCGCAGTGAAGATTCCTTCGTATGCAGATAATATCCAGTGGTTTCTTACCTATCAAATGGGCTTCATGTACTGGAGATACTTCATGTGGAACTTCTCCGGACGTCAGAACGACATCCAGGGAAGCGGTAACAGGCGTGATGGTAATTGGATTGCCGGTATACCGGTGATTGATAACATGCGTCTTGGAGATCAAAGCAAAATGCCTGCAAGTATAAGGGAGAGTAAGGCACACAACAACCTGGTGATGCTTCCTTTCATCCTGGGAATTATTGGCTGTGTTTACCAGTTCTTTAAAAACCGGCGAGATTGGGTAGTGTCATTCCTACTGTTCTTTTTTACCGGTATAGCAATAGTGCTCTACCTCAACCAGCCCGGAAATCAGCCGAGGGAACGCGATTACGCCTATGCAGGATCTTTCTATGCCTATGCGATATGGATTGGGTTAGCTGTTGTTGCATTTGTGAGAATGGCTAGAGAAGTAGAAGACAAACAGACCTACATGAATACATTGATTTATGGAGGCCTGGCAACCTTAATAGTACTAATTATGGCTGATGCCAACAGCACAAACGGCAATACTGTTATTGCTTCTGTTTTAGGTGCATTGCTCTATGGATTGCTTACGGCAGTGATCACCTACGCAGTACGAGCGGTAGGGAAAAACAATTATAAAACAGCTGCACTGGTGGCTACAGGGCTTTGCCTTATAGCACCTGTGATAATGGGTGCACAGGAATGGGATGACCACGACCGAAGCCAGAAAACCCTGGCACCTGATATAGCAAAAGATTACCTGAATAGCTGTCCTCCAAATGCTATCCTGTTCACTTTTGGTGATAATGATACTTATCCTCTGTGGTATGCGCAGGAAGTGGAAGGTGTCCGCCCGGATATCCGGATTATAAATACCAGCTTACTGGGTATTGACTGGTATGTGAACCAGTTAAGATATAAGGTCAATCAAAGTGCCCCTATAGATGTAATCTGGTCCGAAGACCAGATCAGGGGACTTTCGTATATACCCGTGCAGGAAGGAGCACCACGTGAAGGCGTTTACGACCTTTTGGATGTAATGAAAAATGCCATTGGAGCAAAACAAAATCCCATATCCTCTTTCCCCCCGGTTAAACATCTTAGCGTGAATGTTGACACTGCTGCAGTAAGAGCGAACCAGGTAGTAGGTCCTAAAGACACCGTGGGTAGCCATATAGTACTCGACCTTCCGGAAGGAAAAGATTATTATACCCTGGATCAATTGGCAATGTTGAATATAGTAGCCGGAAATGCGTGGAAAAGACCGATTTGTTTTACATCCACTTATAGCACTCCATCTGAACTCGGATTAACACCGTACCTGCGTCAACAGGGATTGATCTTCCAGTTAGTACCGGAGAGAGGAGATAACAGGGGCAATTTTATGGCACTGGATAAATCCTATGATCTTTTGATGCACCAGTTCCGTTCCGGAGGTGCCAGTAAGCCGGGAGTTTATTTTGATGAAGAAAATCGCCGTCACCTGCTTTCTATCCGGCAGACCTATGGCCTGACAGCCGCTAACCTGGCAGACAATGGCCGTAAACCGGAGGCAGTAAATGTGCTTGCAAGAGCTGAACAACTGATCAGCACCAAAGACCTGCCTTATGCTATGACCAGCCGGGAAGGACACAACCAGATAGGAATGCTCTATTTGGAATCTGCCTACAAGTCAGGTTATTTTGAATTGGCCAACAAGGTCAAGACAGCCCTGCTGAAAGATCTGAATGACCAGATCAATTATTACAATTACCTGAAGAACTTTAAGTATGACTACTTTGTTCCATTATCTGATGATGAATCAGAATGTAACAGGTTCATTAAGATCATTGGTGAGATGGAGAGAACCTACACTACTTCAAACAAAGTAATACCCGAAAACCCGGCACATCAGGATTCCTCAAAAGACAGTTCACGAAAGTGATCAGGATAAGAAAAACCCTCACAAATGTGAGGGTTTTTCATTTAACAATGTTGGCGGTAAACAAGCATAATTGTTGTAGATTGTAAAAAGATATGAAGGGCTTTCATTTCACCAGGTTTGATCCTGAACAGGAGGGAAAATCAAAATTTGAACAACTATTAGATCTGTTCATGCAGATGCTTACTTATACCAGTGGTGATGTAGGTGAGGCACTGCAATGGCTGAATGAACTGGATAAAAAGTATGAACTCACTGATGATGAATACGGCATGGGTGACTTTATTGAAGATCTGAAGGAAAAGGGATATATAACCGATGATGAAGGAAGAAATGAAATAAAGATTACACCAAAAACGGAACAAAGCATTCGCAAACGCAGCCTTGAAGAGATATTTGGCAAATTGAAGAAGACCAGGAGTGGCGATCACCAGACCTTCAAACCCGGCTTGGGTGATGAAATTAGTCCCGATACAAGACCATTCCAGTTTGGCGATATGCTGGAACAAATTGATTTTACTGAATCTATCAGAAACGCGCAGATCAACCATGGGTTGGAATCTTTTTCAATGCAGGAGGATGATCTCCAGATACGAGAAACTGATTTCAAGGCACAGACATCTACAGTGCTGATGATTGATATCTCGCATTCCATGATCCTATATGGAGAGGACAGGATCACACC
>JBLNAY010000119.1:0-13111 GCA_050259715.1 Candidatus Dadabacteria bacterium | reverse complement strand
AGGATATCAGGATGTTGGGCTGCAACATTTGAAAGAGCACTCTTTAATATAGCATCACTATACTGAAGGAGCTTCGGATCTTGAGACAGGTAATTGGTGAATGCTGTTCCTGTGGCAGCGGAAGCATTTTCCAGGAGGCTGGGTGCCATGTAGTGGAGGTCGGAGATAACAGCGATCTTCAACGGCTTATTCATATCCACAGTTTGTTTGTCAATAGTAACTGCAGAGGTAATCAGTTGAGGTTCGGCTATTTCTTTTTTACATGAAATGGCTACTGCCAATAGGAGGGCGACCAGTAATGCGAGTTTCATATTGTTAGGTTTGGGGTGATGAATATGAGTGAATTATTGAAAGTATTTCATATATTATAATCGAAACAATGACGGTTATCAGCGATTGAACTGATTTAATTAGATAATGGTGGGTAATCAGACGGAATGCAAAAGGAAGCAAAGAATATTTATTTTGGTTGTGTAATTAGCGGATTGGAGGCAACGAACGTTTAAATAAAGCCATGCGAGCAATAACACTCATTTTTCTTTTGCTTATTTTCTCCTGTGCCCGGGCGCAGACAAAATATCAGAAAGACTTTAATTATTACTGGACAACCATTAATGACAATTTTGCTTACTTCGATATCCAAAAAACAAACTGGAATCAGGTCAAAGCGATTTACCAACCTGTTGTTGATACTATAACCACTACCAGCTCTTTTATACAATTATTGGAAAATATCAATAATGAACTGTATAACGGGCACATTACGTTAAATACCAACCTTCCTTCTTCCAACCGAATCATACCCACGGGTGCTGACCTGTGGATAACTTACAAGGGGAATGAATATATCATCAACAGCACCAGGGAAGGCCTTGGTGCTGAACAAAGTGGTTTAAGGCAAGGCATGAGAATTACACATTTTAACGGGCAGCCCATTGAAAGAGCTGTTCAGGAGTTTCTTCCAAAGTCCGTTTCTGTTCACGATGAGAGGATGTATGAATATGCTGCCAATATGCTGCTGGCGGGGAGGCACAATACAACGAGAATAATTACCGCCTTATCAAATGGTTTGGAGAAGGAATATTATCCTGACACTTTTGTTAATATGGACCATTTTAAGTACACTCAAATCCTTGAATTTAAAAGACTACCTCATGATTTAGGTTACATTAAAGTCAATAATTCCTTGGGAGATGATGCGCTTATCAAAGCTTTCGATGATGCCTTAAATAAACTGTGGAATACAAAAGGACTGGTTATAGATTTAAGGGAAACTCCCAGTGGCGGGAATACAACAGTGGCAAGGGCGATAATGAGCCGGTTTATTGAAAAAGAAATGGGTTATCAGAAACACAGCCTTCCGGGTGAGGAAAAACAATATGGGATAAAACGAAGCTGGATAGAACTGGTCTCCCCGAGAGGCAAGATTTATAAGAAGCCACTGGTTATCTTAGTCAACCGGTGGACCGGCAGTATGGGTGAAGGCATCGCAATTGGTCTTGACGGTATGAAAAGAGCCGTGATAGTTGGTGATAGAATGGCTGGACTGTTGGGTGCGAATTATTCTTTCACCTTACCCGAGACAAACATTGGCTTTTCATTTCCTGCTGAAAAATTATTTGATATAAATGGTACTCCGCGAGAGAATTTCGTACCTAAATACCTGGTAATTAAGAATCAAGACTATCTTCCTTTAGCTACTAAGTTGCTAACAGGAAAATCAACAGCTACTAAAAAAGCCTTACATAATAAATAGTAGCTGTGCAATTCTAACAAGGAAAAATAATTCGGTTACTTTAGCTAAACTCTTAACCTTAAACTTGAAAGGTCCATTAGTACAGCTATGGTTATGAAATCTGCTATAGTATTAAATCTATTCCTTTTCTCGTATGAAAATATTGCATCGCAACAAACCAAGGCAGAAGTAATTGATCAACTCATTTCAGGGCTATATCAAAAACATTTTTTCAATGGCGCCATTGTCGCCGGTGAAAAAGGTAAAATTATTTATAGCAAAGGCTTCGGCTACTCCAACTTTAAGGACTCTGTTGCTTTTACGCCAAATACGGCTTCTGACGGAGGCTCTAATGCCAAAACCTTTACAGCTGCATCTATTTTGTTACTGGCAGATCAACATAAGTTAAATCTGGGTGATCCTGTACAGCGTTACCTACCCAATTATCCTTATTCAAAAACCACTGTGCGAAACTTGATTACACATAGTGTTGGGGGGTTGCCTGACTATGATTATTTCTTTGAAAGGGCACCAGCAAATGTGATTGTCAGCACTGCGTTGAATCTTGATCTTATTAATAAATACCAACCACCCTTAGCTTATGCTCCGAATTCAAATTTCTATTACGACAATGTAGGTTTTGACCTTGCAGCTCTTGTTATTGAGCGTGTGTCAGGTATGAGTTATAATGAGTTCTTAAAGAAAAATTTCTTTCAACTGTTGCACATGGATTCCTCTTTTGTACGTCCGGCTCTCTTTGCAACATGGAAGCAAGGCAGAACGGTGGGTTATCGTTATACAAATGATTCCCTTGAAGAATTCGACATTGCTGATCGTGAAGGTTTTTATGGAGGTTGCAACATCTGGTTTACGGCTACTGACCTTTACCGCTGGGGAGAATCCTTTTACAATCTTCCTATTTTATCCAGTTCACTTATTGAAAAGATTTCATCGGCAGTAAACATTAAGGGTAAGCCATCCTATGTAAGGCAGGGTGCATGGTATGCAGGTAAAGAGAAGAACTCTTTTTATTATTGGGGTAATGTTGCGGGCTTTTATAGTTGGGTGTATTGGGATAAGGATAAACAATTTACTATTTCCTTTATGACGAATACGACTATGCCTCAATGGGTAAGACCATTATTAACATCTGCCTTAATAAACATAATGACTGGACGAAAATATCAGCCGGTTACTGAACCCCGGGGAGATGCACTGGATCGCAGCAACCTGGAACAGGTATCAGGTACTTATAAAATAGACAAGTTAGGAAGCATACGAATTATGGTGCAGGGTTCAAAGGTGATTTTAATTCGAAACGATGGAATGGAATATCGCATGCATCTTGTCGATCAGAAAACCTTTTACATTCCCGGATGGGATCCCTGGATTTCATTTGATTCATTAAAAGATGGCCATTTTCAAAAAATCAATTGGAATTCAACAACTTTACAGACAGCAGGAAAAAGAATTCCAGATTAGTAAATTCTGTTTGAATTCAGTATGGCTTCAGAGATACTATTTGAGGAAATACAAGGTACTACGAATAAAAAATACAGCGATTTTTTTTGGGTAACCTCTGGTATTTTCCTGGTAGTTTTAATAGTAAACCTGTGTTTGCAGAAAGGAAGAATCAATAACCTCACCTTTGCTCTATTTACAGGACTGGTGTTACTGATCATTGCTGCTATTTTCTGTGGCTTTCGTATGGTGACTCAAATCAGGAAAGACGGTATTTATGTCCGTTATCCTCCTTTTCAGCCACGACGAGTTTATTTTCCCTGGAGTGATATAAGGCAGGTTTATCTCCGGAAGTATAATGCTTTGCCGGAATACAATGGATGGGGCATGAAGTTAGGAGTTTCCGGTAGATGCTACACTGCCGGTGGCGACACAGGACTTCAACTGCAGCTTAATGATGGTACCTTAATTCTTATCGGTACAAAGATGCCCGAACATATTCAGCAAGTGCTGATTTCAATTCAGAAGTGAACAATAGTGCCTACGATTGGGTTAATTACCTGCTGTATTATCCTATAATTTCTTTTAACATCATTCCGGTTTTGTCTCACACAGATTACACAGATAGTTTACGAGGTATTTTCCCAGTAATTGTATTAGACAATCTTTTTTGTTGTTGCTTTTATTTTTATGCAGCAATTTATTTCACAGATGTACTTCGCTCTTCAAAGAATTGTTGCGGCTGTCACTATTGACTATTCACCACCCTCCCCTCATCACTCATCACTGATCACTCATCCACTCACTATTCACTACTTTCGTCTTTCACCCATAATTACATCATGAAAGCAATTACTCTAGTCAGAACCGGTGATGCTGATAAAGCATTTGAAATCCGGGAACTTGCAACACCGGAACCACGTGAAGATGAAGTACTCATTAAGGTAGCTGCTATAGGATTAAATTTTGCAGACGTTATGGCCCGCAGGGGAATGTATAAAGAAGCTCCTCCCATACCTGCCGTGTTGGGATATGATGTGGCAGGAACAGTTGCAGCTGTTGGTACTAAAGTCACACATTTAAAAACAGGAGACCGTGTAACTGCTTTAACCCGTTTTGGTGGTTATGCAGAATATGCAGTAACAAAGGCATCTGGAGTAGCTGTGTTGCCTTCCAATATTGATTTTCCTGCTGCTACGGCACTCAGTACCCAATATTGCACCGCGTATTATGCGGCTGCTGAACTGGTGAATCTCTTTCCGGGTGATAAGGTGCTCGTACATGCAGGCGCGGGCGGAGTGGGAACGGCATTAATTCAATATGCAAAATATAAACAGTGCGAAATCTTCGCAACTGCCGGCAGTGAAGACAAACTAAATTACCTCCGCTCACTGGGTGTTCAACATCCAATAAATTACCGCACACAGGACTTTAAAAAGGAAGTGATGAATCTGACAGACGGAAAGGGAATAGATGTTGTTTTTGATCCTGTCGGTGGTAAGTCGGTAAAGAAGGGATTTGAACTCCTGTCAACCGGTGGCAGGATTGTGTGTTACGGAGCATCTGATATGCTCTCCAGGAATGTATTGGGAAAAGTGAAGAGTGGAATTGGATTTGGCTTTTACCACCCGGCTATGTTTATACGTCCTTCTAAATCCATGCTTGGGATAAACATGTTAGAGATTGGCGATCATAAACCATTGATCTTTAAGAGATGCCTGGAACAGGTAATACAGCTCGCCGAAAAAGGTGTATTTCAACCAACAGTAGGAAAGATTTTTCCTGTTTCGGAATTTGCACAAGCGCATGCTTACCTGGAAAACAGGAAGAGCATTGGTAAGGTGGTGGTGGAGTGGAATAGGGGACGTGAGACGTGAAGTGTGAGACGCTTTAATCCCCTAAACCTCTAAACTTCTAAACCCTCTAAACCATCTAAACCCTCCCAACCTTTTCAGCCTTCCCGCATTGCATTCCTATTGATTTAGTTAAGCGTTAAAGTGGCGTTGGTATTGAGTTTGAACGGAGTTAGCAGGGGGTAAAGCCGTTCTAAAGCCGTTCAAACTCCATACAAACCCTATGGTAACTCCGTACCAACTGGATAGTAACCGTGTATTCGCTTCACCCCTGTCAAAACAAAACCTTAAACCGAAAACCCAAAACTAAAAACTGAAAACTGTATCTTTCAAGCTGATGAATGAAAGACCAAAACTGAACCTGTTTGACCTCACCATGATCGTCATAGGACTGGTGATCGGCATGGGAATTTTCCGTACGGCTAAAGATGCTGCCAGCCATGCATTAAGTCCCTCCATGTTCTTCGGAGCATGGATAGCAGGTGGCTTAATTGCGCTCTGTGGTGCGTTGACCTATGCTGAAATTGGATCACGCTATCCTGTTACAGGCGGTTACTACAAAGTATTCTCTTATGCTTATCATCCTTCCATAGCTTTTGCCCTTAATTGCGGGATTCTTATCTCTAATGCTGCATCGATTGGTGGAGTTGCCCTTATTGGTTCCGGTTATATCACGGGAGTATTTGCTCCTGATGCACCGCAGATCGTTTCACAAAGTATCGCTATCGGTTCCATCCTCCTTTTCTATGGAGTAAACCTAATAGGGTTGAAGATGAGTGCTCACACTCAAAACTTCCTGATGATATTAAAGATCCTTATGATCCTGCTGCTGATTTGTGCTTTATTTTACCCGGCAGCATACAATGATCATAATGTACCGCTGAAAGCAACTTCTAATGCCGGCTTCAAGGATATAGTCACAGCCTTCGGCCTTTGCCTGGTTGCCGTATCATTTACCTATGGTGGTTACCAGCAGACCATCAATTTCGGACATGAGGTTGAAAAGCCTACGCGGAATGTTCCCAGGGGAATCTTCATCGGCATTACTGTAATCATCCTTCTTTACCTGCTGGTAAGCTATTCTTATTATAAGATCATTGGCTTCAATGAATTGAAGAACAGCCGGGAGATAGCCTCTGTTGTTGTAGGTAAAATGTTTGGCTCAACAGGTGCCAACATCTTTTCAGTTATGTTGTTCTTTTCCGTATTGGCTTATGTAAATGTGTCACTATTGAGTAACCCAAGGGTAATATATGCTATGAGCGAGGATGGAGTGCTTCCGGCAGTGTTCCAGGTGAAGTCGGAAGCAAAGGGTGTTTATATCATTGCACTCACGGTATTTTCTGCTATATCCATGTTCGTGGTATTCTTTGCTGAGACCTTCGACCGTATCTTAAGTTTCAGCATCTTTCTCGATTCATTTGGGATGGCAACATCAGCGGCCACCATTTTCATCCTGCGCAGAAGAACAAAAAACCTGGATGGAACGGGGATATACAAAATGAGGGCATATCCTTTTATGCCGCTTCTTTTCATACTTGCTTATATATTTGTTTGCGCCAACATTACCATCAATACGCCGATGATTGCCCTCACAGGATTTTGTGTATTGGTAGTCTTTTTATTCCTTTACTTCTTCATTAAAAGAAAAAAACGATAGCTTGTGGATCTATCCTACATTTTAACCGAGCTTGCTGAAGAAAGACAGAATTATTTTAATGCTGTTGCTCCGCCTATAATTCAATCGAGCAATTTCACCTTCAACTCAGTGGCAGACCTAAGAAAAGCTTTTGCTGATGAAATGAGTGGTTACCTCTATAGCCGCGGCTTAAATCCCACAGTGGATATTCTTCGAAAGAAGCTGGCTGCTCTTGATGGTGCAGAGGATTGCCTTGTGTTTGGCAGTGGTGCGGCTGCCATCTTTGCCGGGGTGCTCGCGAATGTGGAAGCTGGTGATCATATCATTTCGGTGAGGAATCCCTATACCTGGGCAGAACGTATGTTTGATGTGATTCTTCCGAAGTTTAAAATCACTACTACTTACATTGACGGTAAAAACATACAGGAATACCAGGCAGCTCTTCAACCCAACACTGCCTTCATCTACCTGGAGTCTCCCAACTCCTGGAACTATCATATACAGCCCTTAAAAGCTATTGCTGAACTGGCGAAGAAGAAGAATATCGTAACATTCATTGACAACAGTTACTGTACTCCGCTTTACCAGAAGCCCATAGAAATGGGTATAGATCTTTGTATGCAGACTGCAACAAAGTACATAAGCGGGCACAGTGATACCCTTGGGGGAGTGCTGAGTGGTTCTCACAAGATGATCAAAAGGATCTTCGATAGCGAATACCTAAACATAGGAAGTGGTATTCAGCCTTTTAATGCATGGATGCTGATCAGGGGTCTCCGTACTTTACCGGCACGGCTTGACAGGATCAGTCATACCACCAAAAAGGTGCTGGACTATTTAAAGAACCACCCTAAAGTGGGTACCCTGCTATTTCCGTTGGATGAAGATTTTCCGCAGTACAAACTGGCAAAAGAACAGATGAGTGGTGCTTGTGGTCTTTTTACTTTCACCCTGAAACACGGAACTGCAGATTCTATCACCCGTTTCTGTGATTCACTGAAACATATATTACTAGCCGTTAGTTGGGGGGGACATGAATCATTGATCATTCCTAAATGTGCAGGTATTGATCCTGGTGATTTTGATGCAAGGAATATGGAACACCAGTATGTACGTATGTATGTTGGCCTCGAAGAAGCAGACTACCTCATTGCCGATCTTGAGCAGGCATTAAACACTGTATAGTTGTTTACTTTTACCGGGGATTTACATAATTCCTTCACCACTACTTATGAGTAAGAGTATAAGATGGATCTTGATTGTTTTAGGAGTGCTGGTCGTGCTCCTGTTTGTTTACAGGATATCCCGCAACAACAATGAAGGCGTGAAGGTAAGTGCAGCAATGGTCAAGCGAAATACCATCGTGGAGTCGGTGAGTGCCAGTGGTAAGATCTTCCCTGAGCTGGAAGTGAAAGTGGGTGCCGGGCTCACAGGCGAGGTAACAGACCTGTATATAAAGGAAGGCGATACAGTGAAAAAGGGGCAAGTGCTGGCAAGGTTATTATCCGAACCTGGCAGGACCTCTGCTCCGCGGATCACCGGTACAGACTTTAATAGCATTATTCAGAATTTACAGGCGCCTCCTTCCACTACAAGCCGCACTACACACGTAGCAGTTACTGCACCTATCAATGGTACTGTGTCCATGTTGAATGTAAAGAAAGGAGAAAGGGTCGGCGGAATGGCAATGGGTGGAGCAGAGTTGATGCGTATTGCTGATATGAAGACCATGGAAGTGAGAGTTGATGTGAATGAAAATGATATTATCAAAGTGAGTGTTGGGGATTCTGCTGATGTGGATGTAGAGGCTTATAACAAAAGGAAGTTCAAAGGAGTGGTAACCTATATTGCCAACAGTACAACCAGGAGAGAAACCAGTTCCTTTATTCCAAATGATATAACCAGCTATGAAGTTCACATCCGCATTGATTCATCTACTTATAAAGATCTGATCGATCCTTCCCGTCCGCGCAGATTTCCCTTTCGCCCGGGCATGAACGCCAGGGCTGAGATCAAAACACAAAAGAAAGTAGGCGTGTTGGCTGTACCTGTAGCCTCAGTAACTTCGGCTGCAAAGGAAAGTGATGATTCTGTGATGGAGAAGAAAGATAAAGATGTGAATGAAAATGATTCCACCATTGCAGACGCTGCGGATGATGTGGAAGAAGTAGTTTTTGTTATAAATAATGATAATGTTGTTCATAGGCGTGTTGTAACAACAGGTATACAGGACATCAATAATATAGAAATCCTTTCCGGCCTTAAAGAAGGAGAGAAGGTTGTCACGGGCCCTTATAATGCAGTGAGTAAAACTTTAAGATCAGGAACCAAAGTAACTGTTGTTTCCAAAGATGAACTTTTTGAAAAGTAAGCTATGGATGAATTTAAAATAGGTGTCATTGGAAATGGAAGTTGGGCTACAGCCTTAATTAAAGTACTTACTGACAATGGCAATAGTGTGAACTGGTGGGTGCGGAATGCCACTTCTATTGATTATATCAAAAGACGCAGGCATAATCCTAATTATTTGCACTCCGCTTTCTTTGATGTTTCCCTCTTGAATATGAATGATGATGTGCAGCAGGTGGTGGATGCCTCTGAACTGCTGGTGATTGCTGTCCCTTCCGCCTATATTGTTGATGTGTTAAACCAGGTGAATAAGGATTCATTGAAGGGCAAGAAAATATTATCTGCTATAAAAGGTTTGGTGCCCGGTCCGGACCAGTTATTAAATGTGTATCTGCATGATCATTTTAATGTACCTATACAGGACTATTTTGCCGTATTAGGCCCGTGTCATGCAGAAGAAGTGGCTGCCGAAAAACTTTCCTATCTCACCTTTTCAGGTGTCGACGTTTCAACGGCGGAAAAGATATCCGGGTACTTCAGTAATTCTTACATCAACACCATTGTCAACCATGATATCATTGGAGTGCAGTATGCAGCGGTATTGAAAAACATTTATGCACTGGGAGCAGGTATTGCCCATGGTCTTGACTATGGTGATAATTTCCTGAGTGTATACATCGCCAACAGTGCTGATGAAATGGCAAGCTTCTTACGTAAGGTGGGTGTGCAGCATATTGTAGTGGGTGAACACCATGAAAAGAATCCCCTGACGCAGAAGAAAGACATGAACTATGCGGCTTCCGTTTACCTGGGCGACCTGCTGGTGACCTGCTATTCTCTTTATAGCCGTAACCGCACTTTCGGAACTATGATCGGGAAAGGTTATACAGTTAAATCGGCGCAATTGGAAATGAACATGGTTGCGGAAGGGTATTATGGATCTAAATGTATCCACAGCTTCAATAAGAAAGTTAACGCGGAAATTCCAATTGCAGAAACGATCTACGACATCCTTTGGGAACGTATGCTCCCTGCCATAGGATTCAGCAATATTGAAGAAGTACTGGTTTAATCAATAGGCATATAACAGGAAAATAGCCGGTCTCTTATGGAGGTTGGGAACTTCCGTTTTCCATTGTTGAATGGTTTTGGTTTGAATGCTTTCTGTTTCAGCGGTGATATCCACTGCAATGCAAAGACGTGTATTGGCTGCACACGTTTTCAGCACGGTCTCCAGTAACTGGTTGTTACGATAAGGAGTTTCTATAAAGATCTGTGTACAGTCTTTCAGCCTTGATTCTGCCTCGAGAGACCGAATGCTGCGGACCCTTTCTGAACTTTCAATAGGCAGATAGCCCCTGAATTGAAATGCCTGCCCATTCATGCCACTTGCCATTAACGCCAGGAGAATAGAATTAGGTCCGACTAATGGACGTACTACAACATTCATTTGTTGGGCTATGTCAACAAGTGGCTGCCCCGGATCAGCCACACCAGGGCAACCGGCTTCACTTAATATGCCGATGATTTTGCCTTCTTTTACCTGTTGCCTGAAAGAGTTGATGGTAGCTGGGGTGATCTCTTTGATGGGATACCAGAGGTAATCATCAATAACCATTTCTTTCCAGAGCAATTTTAGGTAACGTCTTGCTGTTCTTTCGTTTTCAACATAAAATACAGTGCACTTCTTAACAGCTTCCAGCACATAAGGTGCGATCACTTCTGTTTTCCCTTCCGCTAACACTGTTGGAATAAGATATATCGTTGCCGTCATCAGTTATTCTTTACCTGGTATAAACTTAATGTTGCTGCTATCACTGCATAAGCGGGAGCCATAATCCATCCTACAATGATAAAAAGGTGCATTAAATAAAACATCAGGCCATTGCCTATAGAAAGTCCCCTGTGACTTCCTATGAAATTAATTCGGCCCATAGTCGACATTTTATCTCTCTGCAGGCTATAGTCCACCATCGAAAAGCCATAAAAGTAGCATTCCATAAACAGGGCAACAAGAGGCGTGATCCAACCAACCAGTGGGATCAGTGCAACGAGTAATAAGGTAAAAAGATATACCGTTTGCCATAGTGAATTGCGCACCGCCAGCGTTATTCCACGCAGGGCATCCTTTGCCAGGTCAGTGATCTTCAGGGTAAATTCCTTCCCTTCAATAATATGTGCCGTCTTTTCACTCAGGTATCCGAATACAGGGGAACCTACAATCAGGATGATGTATTTAAACAGTGAAAAATAAAAGAAAAGAAGGATGATCCTGAGCATCATGCCACCCATCACGAAAAAGAAACTTAGCCACTCACTGCGTTGCCGTTGCAGCCAGTTCTCTAGCCCAATGGTTTTGCTTAGCCAGGAAACTGCACCATTTGCTGAACTCCAGAAATAGTACATGCCAAACATAAAAAGAACCGTATAGATGATGCCGGGAATCAATATCCACTTCCACATCTTATGTTTACGGATAAACTGATGTGCCTCGAAATAAGACTGAATGGCTATGATAATTTCTTTAAGCAAATAGTAGATTTGAAATATTTTATAAAAGTAGAACAAAGGACACGAAGCTTACAAGAATGAAGAAACTGCCTTTATCATTTTACCTCCGCAACGATGTGGTGCAAATTTCAAGGGATCTCCTTGGAAAGGTGCTGGTCACGAATTTCAATGGTGAACGCACCAGCGGGCGTATCGTAGAAACGGAAGCCTATGAAGGAGAGAAGGACAGGGCTTCCCACGCGTACAGAGGCATGACTCCACGGACTGAAGTGATGTTTGGTGAAGGGGGGAGGGCTTATGTTTACCTGTGTTATGGCATTCACCAGATGTTCAATATAGTGACCAGCAAGGCAGGAACACCTCACGCCATCCTGATTCGTGGGGTAGAACCACTGGAAGGAATAGATATTATGCTGCTCCGTACCGGCAAGAAACAACTCGATACGACCCTTACAAGCGGTCCAGGTAAAGTAGGCAAAGCCTTTGGTTTCCATACCTCTCAATGCGGGCTGCTTATTAACAGTAAAGACCTATTTATCGCCGATGATGGCTTTGAAATACCTGATTCTTTGATTGTCTCCTCACCCAGGATAGGTGTTGACTATGCAGGCGAACATGCGGAGTGGCACTACCGGTTTTATTTGAAAGGAAATAAATACGTGAGTAGGGAGAAGTAGGTCAAGACAACTTTATCTTTCGGAGATGACCAGCATTTCAAAATGATCAGTGGATAATTTATCCATGCGTGAAAAAGTACCCAGTGTTGCACCAAAGATTTCAATTGTTGAAAATCCTACCTGTTTCAGCAACCAGGTAATTTCAGGGGGCACATAATATCTTTCATTGCATTCAAGTTCTTTTTTGACTCCTTTGTCATCTACAACTTTCACTACGCTGTAATCCCTGAAAGTGAGTAAATCAAAATGCTTAGCGCCATAAGTAGCATTGCCTTCCACAACACTTTCTGAGTGAAAATCCTGGAGTGAATGGGAAAAGGGAAATAAACCATTTAAGGTAGTAAAGATGAATTTTGCTTTTTCTTTTAAAGCGCGGGATACATTACTTAAAATTTCAAAATTCATTTCATCTGTTTCCATCAACGGGAACCCTCCTCCGCACAACATAATAGCCACATCAAATTGATTTTGAAACGGCAGGTTCCGTGCGTCATGTTTTAGAAAATTTACCTGCAGTCCCTGCTGCTTTGCTTTTTCGCCAGCTCTTTCCAGTTGGGAGGCAGATAAGTCAATCCCGGTAACCGAATAGCCCCTCCTGGTTAATTCTATTGAATGACGACCGGTGCCGCACCCGACATCAATAATCTGCAGGTGTTTGTTGAAATTGATTTCCTTCTCAATAAAGTCGCATTCACCCATTGTTCCCTGCGTAAAAACTTCATTGTCATATTTGTTTGCATAGTTCTCAAAGAGCCTTTCATACCATTGCCTGGTCTTCATGTTTCTTAGGTTTAGGTGTAGTATTTATTTCTAAGCGATTTTCAAAGCTTACCTACATGTAAAGATCAAACAACTTTATAAGAAACTACAGGTGGTGAGTTTTTTG
>JBLNAY010000118.1:0-9983 GCA_050259715.1 Candidatus Dadabacteria bacterium | reverse complement strand
ACTCCATTCAGATCAATGTTATGAAACCATTGACCGTATTTTTTAATGTTCTCACTAATCTTTTCTTTTGTCCACCCTTTTTCTAAGGCAATTTTGTTCATCTTTTAATTTGTATTTTATTGAAGATCAATAGTACGCAAGCAATTCACCTTACCAAAATGCCTAAACGATGTTGGGCACGTGAACGTGAGTTTACGTTCAACATAGCTGATATAAAAATTGCGCCAAGGAAGTAAGGTATTTAGTTTAGGGTTTTCAGTTTTCAGTTTAAAGTTTTCAGTTGCAGTTGAGGGGAAAAAGGTTTGCACGTTATGATTATAACAAAGAGGTTCTCAGAGGATTCAAAGAGATCAACGGAGGTGTTCTACTCTGGCGATTTATTCCCGTTTGAGAATCCTGTATTATGCCCGGAAGGCTGATCAAAGACCAACCTGCGTAACCCTTTTTGCCTTACCTCAGGAATGGATAATGACTTGACCTGTTTGGAAGTATAAATGATAACAGTAGCCAGTAAAGAGATTACTCCACCGATGGCAGATTCAAAGAAACGCATAAAACTGGTACGCCAGATGGCAGAAAAAGGCTCATTGTGGCTGCATATGGCGATGATCAGAACAGTGATGCACCCGATCTTCAAAGCTCCCATCCATTTAAACTTTACAATCAGCACATAAACAAAGAAGAGAGAAATGCACACTGCAATCAGCAGGTCTCCAATAAGGTAATAAGTGATGGCTGTTAACAGCGCACCTATGAATGTTCCGAGTAGCCTGTCTTTGATTAATTCCCTGGCAGTAGTCGGAAAATCATCAAAAACAATAATAGCTGAAATGGCGGCCCATAGTCCACTGAGATAAGCATCCGACAGCTGTAAGAAGTGACTGATCAACATCCCGAGAGCAAAACTTATAAGAGTAACAAGGATGAGGAGAATGGGTTTAATAACAATCCTTAAATCACTAATATCAAACATGACTGCAAACTTATGACGCGACGACACAGTAGATCATGTCAGAAGCTATATCCAACACTGATCATTATTAGGCAACAAACTGCTGTCAATCATGACACGGATAAAAGAGATATCTGTGGCACTGTTAGATGAGCCATGGTGGTGGTTTTCAGCATATCATTAAAAGATATAGAAGAATTAAACAAGGTGATCAACTTGGACAATTGCCAGTTACTTTAACGATTTTGAAACGCACACGGATGATCTTTAAGACGCACAACTGTGCAACTCTATGTAATAATGTCTTTCCAATCCAGGTAATACAAGCCAGTCAGTGTAGATACAAAAACCTTGTTGTTGAAGAATGTTACTGATGTTATATGTGTATTCTCCAGTCCTTTATTCATGATTGGTTTTATTGTAAATCCTGTTGATGTAAACTCAAATAAACCAACTCCCGAATAAGGAACAAAAGTGAATATCTTTTCACCATAGCTGCGAAAGTAATACCCATTAAAGTCTGCACTGTAGGAATTGCCGCTAAAAGACGATCCGTTATCTGTGGAACTTAGAATGGATGATCCATGAATAAGAAAAAGTTTATTGTTGTACTGGAACATCTCTCCACCCCAAAGAGGTGAAAGAGTTGCCACTACATTGCCGTTTGGATCAATCTTGTACATTGTAGAATTCAAATAATTCACAATGAAGAAGTCATTGTTTGAAGAATGTATTTCTGTCGGAGGATTAACGAAAGCTGGAATAGCTAACTTCACTACTGACCTTGGTGTATACTCGAATACAGCATCATGAATGTTAAATGTAATGAGGTAAAAGTTATGATGATTCGGACCATCCATACCAGATACGAGCACCTGTCCATTATCATTAATAGCTACAATTTCCCGTGGCGACAAGTTCTCTGCATTATAACTTACCAGCTGCGGATCAACGTTTGACACATGTACCTGTGTGCCATAGTTTAGAAGACTGTCCTTGTACGAATTAATGTACATTGTTTTATTATCCTCGCTAAAGCTCACAGTATATTTTGAATTGCGGGGCATCCGGTTAAGAGAAACCGTCCAGGATGTGACATAACTAATTCTGTTGGAGGTATCTATTGCAGAATTGATGTAGGCCCCCGAACAATAAAGCTTCCTCCCGTCAGTAACCGTATTGAGGATAATATTGGCATCATGCACAAGATCGATTCTCTTCCATGTTGCACTAACAGGTTCAACAGTAGATGTTTTCCTGCAACCAGAAAAAATAACTTGTAGAAACAAAACGTTTAAAGCAATTATAAAATAGCTTTTCATCGGGCAGTATTAGAACAGATGCTGATGCTCAAAAATAAAGTCTCCACTGCCAGGCAAGTCTGATAATGGTCATTGCCATTACTGATTTACAACACTGTTCTTATCTTTTAAGGTAAGCCAGGGTTGTATCCTACAGCATGTCAAACAGATTTGAGCACAATGGATCAAATACTATTGGCTAGAATGACTTCTACGTCGCTGTGTAAAGGGAAGGGTAATTCCTAAAACAATAGCAATAACAATACTGCTTCCCCAATTAAAAGTAAATCCATTGTCTTTTATGAAGTAATTCCAGCAACCACTGACAATTATGTTTGCAACCAATGCTACTACGAAAGTGATAAGAGATGCTAAAATCCAATCTTTTGCTTTCATATCTGTTATTTACTAGTTATAAAACCATATTAGGCAATAAAGGCAAACCGGTGAGTGCAATCCCTTCTGCATCTGCAATGGCATTCCGAATAGCGGGGGCTATACCAAAAATGCCAGCTTCGCCAGCGCCGGCTGAAGGAAGATCTTTACGATCGAGGAACACCAATTCTATTTTAGGTATATCGCTAAACCTTGGCACCCTGTAAGCTGTGAGACTCGGGTTAAGTATTTTACCCTCTGCAAAATCAATTGCTTCAAATAATGCTCCTCCTAATCCCTGGATTACACAACCCATCACCTGGTTTTCCAAATGCAAAGGGTTAACGATAGCTCCGCACTCAAATGCCTGCACAATTCGATCAATCTTCACTTCCTTACTTCCATTCACTATAATTTCAACACAGGTAGCCACATGCCCACCTTTTTCAAAAGCACAGGCTATCCCATATCCATGTCCCTTTTCTTTTATAGTTTTTTTCCAGCCGAATTTATCTGCCGCAGCTTCCAGCACATCACTTAAACGAGTATCATCAGAATTCTTCAGCCGGAATTCCAATTGATCCATGTTTAGCATTCGAGCCATGTCAGTGATATGAGATTCCCGTGCAAACACATTAGCAGTGCCCGCCAATCCGCGATACGAACCCTGCCTGAGCGGACTTTCCGATGGTACATATGCAATCTGCTGGTTAGAAATTTTATACTGGGTGCTCAATGCCGCCGGACCTGAATTGTAATTAGTAAACTTCCATGCAGTAATAGTCCCATCCTTATTAAATCCACTATTTATTTCAATCACGCCTGCAGGCCGGAAGTAAGCATGCGTAAATTCCTCTTCTCTTGTCCATACCACTTTGACAGGTTTACCTGCAGCCTGTGCGAGTCGTGCCGCTTCAATAGCTGTTTCGCCGGAGTGTTTACCTCCATATCCCGAACCGGTATCAGGCATTATAACACGGACTTTCTCTTTTGGAATACGGAAAGCAGCAGCCAACTCCTCCTGTACACCAAATGGTCTTTGTGTTCCTGTCCAAACCGTCACTCTTCCATCTTTCCATTCAGCAATCGCAGCACGGGGTTCCAACGGAACATGAGCTATATAATGAATGTTGTACGTTTTGTTGAGAGTAAGATCAGCGGCTTTCAATCCCTCTTCAACGTTACCTTTTAAAATGCTACCATTACGTTCAGCACTATCGCGCCTTGCAGTTTTTAACAAATGATCAAAGATGTTAGTGGTGGAAGGTTGACCGCTTGCTTCTTCCCACTTCACTTCTATGCTTTGTAAAGCCTTTGCTGCTAATCTTTTATCAGCAGCTGCAACACCGATAAAGTTGCCATCATGAACAGCAACAACACCCGGAATTGATTGCGCTTTAGACAGATCAACGTTAACTGCTTTAGCATTAAAGGCGGTAGCTCGGAGAATCTTACCATACAACATTCCCGGCATCTTCATATCCGAAACATATTTATGTTTTCCCGTAATGAATGACCTGCCGTTGATCTTGTTAACAGTTTTCCCTGCAATCTTCCAATCACTGGCAGGTGTGAGAGAAACGTTTTCTGAAACAGGTAACAATAATTCCTTCCCCTTTGTTAACTCCCCATAACTGATTTCCTGGTCCGTTGAACCTCCTTTAATCATCCCATCATTAGCTTGCAGATTTGCGATATCTGTATTCCAGTTTTTTGCAGCCATCTTCACCAACTCCTCCCTTGCAGTTGCAGCAGCCTTTCGCAATTGTGGACCCATGAATGGAGTAGTACGACTACCAAATGTTCCCATGTCGTAAGGAGTAAGGTCGGTATCCCCCATGATCATTTTGATAGATGTAACCGGCACATGCAGTTCTTCAGCAACCAACTGCGATAAAGAAGTGCGTATATTCTGTCCCACTTCCACCTTACCCGTATAAACAGTCACTATTCCATCTTCGCCGATATGTATCCAGGCATTAACCTGGGCCGTATCTGCAGGAGCATTATGCTGCGGCGCTATTTCACCTGCAAAGGATAACATATCGTGCAGCACAAAAGCCACTGCAAGTCCACCACCAAACGTTTTGAAAAACTTCCTACGGTTTATATGAAAATGAATGTCAGCCTTAGGAGGTAATTCATCCTGCCGGGGTATAAAGGAAAGAACTGAAAAATCTTCATTTTCCATAACAAAGCATTTAAGATCTGGAAGCCAATTTTATTGCCTTGATAATGTTTGGATAAGTGCCGCAACGGCAGATATTTCCATTCATAGATTGAATGATAGCCTCCTGTGATGGAGAAGGATTGGTCTTGAGCAGAGCAACAGCAGACATGATCATTCCGGAGGCACAATACGAACATTGAAAAGCATCTGCTTTTAAGAATGCTTCCTGCACCGGATGAAGCACACCTTCTTTCTCCAGTCCTTCAATGGTTGTGATTTCTTTACCGGCAAGGGAGCTTACGGGAGTAATGCATGAACGAACAGGCTTACCATTTATAAGAACGGTACAGGCGCCACAGGCACCTTCTCCGCAGCCGTATTTTGTACCGGTAAGATCGAGGTTGTCGCGAAGTACAGTTAGCAGTTCTACATCGGGGTCTACTGAAACTTCATGCTTAACACCATTTACATTTAAAATCATGAGTAAGCATTTGAGACAATGAATTTACCAATAAAGATTTAAAGAAAAGATGAGAAGATGCAGGATAAAGATCAAGGATACAAATTCAAAGAACCTGGGTCCCTGCTTACTTTGTTTCTACAGCATTTTCAACAATCTTTATAAACTCACCTAATCGGGAAGGCTCCAGCCAACGGGCTACCATCACGAGGTCGTGTTCATTATCAATAACTATAAAGTTGCCTCCGAATCCTTCAGCTGTATAAATATTCTTCGGGACATCCTTATATTTTCCTTCCGCATTCAACCACCAGAGAAAACCGTAAGATTTATTCGCAATGGAAGGTTCTGTTGCGGCCTTGATCCATTCCTCTGAAAGAAGCTGTTGATTCTTCCACCTGCCTTTTCGCAGGAATAATAAACCATAACGTGCATGATCAAGGGTATTGATAAACATTCCACCGCCAAAATGTCCACCGCCACTTACTGATTGAACCATCACACCATCCATATTGACAAAGCTGTTGTCGTAACCATACCAGCGCCAGGTAGTGGAGGCGCCAATAGGATCCATTATCTTTTCTTTGAGTACAGCAGGAAGGGGCTTCCGCCACACCTGCAGCAATGAATAGGCAAGAAGGTTTACCCGGACATCATTATACTTAAAGGAAGTACCCGGTTCATTTAGTCTCCTGTATCTCCAATCATCAATGCCTCCTTCCTTTGGAGGCCTGTCTGCCCAATCACAGATATCAAACAGGCAACCCGACCAGTCAGATGATTGCGTAAGCAGATGCCTCCAGGTGATCTTTGAATTGTGGGTCCCTTCAAAGCTGTTATCTGTCACATATTCCTTAACCTTATCATCCACAGTTTTAATCAGCTTATCATCAACTGCTAATCCGGCAATCGTTGACAGGTAGCTCTTAGTGGCACTGAAAGTCATATCAACACGATTGACATCTCCCCATTGAGCCACAATATATCCATGGCGGATAATGACACCGGCGGGTTTTCCTCTTTCCCTCATAGGTCCCAGTATGCGGTAACCCGGCTCATTCGCATAGGCCTTCAGGTTAGCAATCCTGAGATCATAATCGGTTTTACTGTCGTTATGAAGAGCAAATTTCACAGCACTGTCTACCAGGCCAGCCCTCATGTTTTCTTCCGCCGGAGTTCTTGTTTGCCAATTTGTATCCGGGTAATAAAGCGACTGTGCATACGAGTAATTGAATGTCAAACAGAAAAGAAAACATATTAGCAGACGGTTGATCTTTTGCATACACCAGTATTAACACAGGTAAATGTAAATGTTGTTTCAGATTCGAGTATAGGTTACATTAAGATAGTTGTTAAGAGAGAAAGAGCATCACAACTACTAACCAGCACTTTCAATAAGCTTTTGGTAAGCTTTCAATAAGCTTTTGGTAAGCTTTTGAACGGCTTTACCCCATGGAAAAGCTATGCAGAAGCTATGCAAAACCAAGGCGAACCTAATAGCTGTACTGATAAGCCTGAACTTATCAATGCAGTTTATATTTGTTCAAATCAAACTGTCGAAGTAGTTTGGACCGGAACTGTCACAACTTCTATCACACCCTCGGGTTCAGCTTCAAAGCTAAGAGTCTTAATACTTTTTCGAAACGGCTGCACTTTCCAGTAAGTTACAGAACGCCAAAGCCATTCTAATGGACCATACTCATAACGTGCCAACCACCACCGGCTAAACAACACCATAGCAGTAAATAGCAGCAATGCAAATACAGGCGCCAGGACATCAGGATAAGTGGGAAAGCCAAAGGCTGATTTCTTATAATATAAGCTGATCAAAAATGCCTGGAGAAAATAAAATGTAAGTGGCATTCTGCCTGCAGAACTAAAGATCCGGAACTGTAGTATTTTCTTTATATAAGCTGACATTAACAACACGGCTCCTATATAAGTAAACGTCAGCCAATTATAACGAAGCAGGTAAAACAAATTATAACTTGCATATTTAAGAATGAGATCAATTGAGTAAGGCACGTTTGGATATTGCATATTTCGGGTTAATGAAAAAAGTGGCTTCCCCCGAAGAAATAAAATCCAACTAGCCAAACCAAATGTCATAAAACCAATTATTAACCATCGATGTTTTTTGGGGTTGTTAAATACCCCTTTTTTTACACTGATTAATCCAATAAGAAAAAATAAAATAGGGTCGGCCAACCAGGCAAAAATTAGCATTCTGACATCTGTAAATCGATGAATCATCGACTTCGTATGAAACACTACCGCAGTGGAAAAACTGGAAGTATTACGTGCAACACTGTCTAATTGTCGCTTCTTTGTCCAGTATGCCATTGATTGTAAGTTCCTCTTCTGGTTCATACTTTTTGTTCTCTCAACCCCATACCTCGCTACACTAATGGTGTTGAATGAAAAACTATATATTGTTCCTAATAAAGCAATAAACAATGTAAAGACAACAAGAGCTTTGAGCGACCAGTTGCGCACGGCAAGCAGAACGAGTCCGGCTATGCTGTATTCGACTAAAATATTAAAACCACAAAGTGATTCTACAAGAATTCCAAAAAACAAAAGCATTGCCAGCCGGCGTAAATACCGCGGAACAAAATTTACTCCTTTTCGTTTCGCATTTTCCAGTTGAATAGCAAAACCAACTCCAAACAGGATGGCAAACATGGTAAAGAAACGGCCATCAATCAACCATTGATTGACTTTCACAATGATTCCATTCACACCGGTTTTCTCATATGTGCCATTATAGCTGAAGTGTACAATCATCATCCCGAGGAGTGCTATTCCACGAAGAGTGTCAATTACAGTAATGCGTTGATTTGTTCCCGGCAGGGAAGCGGTTAGATTGGCAGACATATAGCAGTTATTTCACATTAAGGTAAGAACTTATTAGTGAATTGAATAACTAGCTTGTCTTTTTTATAAATATTTCTTCAGATAGCTGATAAACACAGGCCAGTCCGATGGTAATGTACCATGCCCGCCGCCATGCATGTAATAGCCAAGTGTATTTAGCATCGATTGCTCTCCTGCTTGGGGCATAACATTGGTGCCGGGACCTTTTTCATTAAAAAGTTTATACACTGGTTCAGCAGCAACAGCCGCCAGGAATTCCCCCTTTGGATCAGACCAGTAATCGGTGTCTCCCGTTTGCAATAGCAAAGGCCTCGGGGCCATTAATGCTACCAGCATGTGGGCTTCCACAGGAGAAAGATTTGGATCAGAAGCATAGTTGTGACGGTTAGCGGCAAACTGGTAGAAATACCTGGATGTATCCGTCATGTGATTGATGCTTTCACCATAGTTGCGGCGACTGAGTGCTGCTCCTCCTTCACCAGAACAACTGGCAATTACCAGTTTTATTCTTGGATCGTGTGCACCCGCCCACAATACGGTTTTACCTAACCTTGATGTGCCCTGTATAGCTATTCTCTTAGCATCAATGAGTTTATCTGTTTCAAAATAATCCATAGCGCGGCTCAATCCCCAGGCCCATGCTGATATCGCCCCCCATTCATTGGCGGAAGGTTGTGTTTGCCCGTGCTTTAAATAATAACCTCTAATACCGTAAGGGAGCCCCGTTTTAAAATCCGGCTCAATGTCACCATAATAAACAGTGGCAATACCAATACCTTCTCTTAGAAATTGTTCAACATTAATTTTTCCAAACATAGAGGAGCGTGGCGCTACCACTTTTTTACCTTCTCTCGACCATACATATCCCTGCTTCACCCCGGGATCATCAACAGCACTGGAATTGGCAGAAAAATTAATAATCAACATCAGTGGTGATGGCTTTGTTGCATTCGCCGGCAGGTAGATCAACAGGTCCATCTTGTGAGTAGTGTCTTTTGTAAAGTAAACAGTGGCCTGCTTGCGGATAGCATTACCATTGTATGTTGGTGTGCCCTTATCAAAAACATCAAAATGCATGTCTGTCGGTCTGCCGGGCATCTTACCAAACTGGTATTCCTCAAACATCTTTACCAGCTCAGGACGGCGTTTTTCCATCCACATTTTTTTGTCCGTAACCTTATTTCCGTTTTGCATCGTGAGAACATCCTGTAATGTATACACACCAACAGAGTCTTCGCTATAGTTGACAGGAAAACCGGCAACCACCCTGTTGAGACTTTGAGACTGGCTAAAAGCAATTGTATATATAAGAATACTATACAGCAACAGGAAAGACCTGCGAATAACACGTTTGAACATTATCATAGGAATAAACTCTTGCAATAGTATAAACAAAATTTCATCGAAAACAGGATTTAAGTAATAGGAGAATGCAGTCTCCAATTCATCCTTATGGGAGTTGAGACACAGTTCACACCCAGTTGACACGCAGTTGACATGCAGTTGATACGCTGTTAACAGTGTCTCAACTGCATGTCAGGCGTATGTCAACAGTATATCAATTGCATGTCACAACCGGGCGAGCTTGATGTAGGAGGTGATATATCATGAAGAATTCGATAGAGCAAACCTGATGCGCTAGTTTGGCAAAGAACTAGAAGTGGAATAATGATTATTAAAAAATTTTATAAGTGATAACGGAGAATTCGCAGGTCGCCAGAAAGTAATAAATAAAATATAACCGGCACCTGAAAAGAATCATCCCAATCCGCTAATCCTGCAAATCATGGTAGTCATTATCTTCGCCGCTTATGGAAGAGAAAGAAATTGTTGTAAGTGGCATAAGGC
>JBLNAY010000117.1:0-3526 GCA_050259715.1 Candidatus Dadabacteria bacterium | reverse complement strand
CGGTGCTAACCCTATCAGGCAACCACTGTCTAACCTGCAGGAGGCCGGTACATTATATGGAGCCATCATTTATGATAAGGCTCCGGTGATGATGCGGCAACTGGAAAGATTAATGGGAGAGACTCCATTCCGGGATGGTTTACGTAAGTACTTGCATAAATACAGTTATTCCAACGCCACCTGGCCGGATCTCATAAGCATACTGGATGCACGCACACCGGCGAACTTGCAGTCATGGAATAAAGTATGGGTAAATACTCCCGGACGTCCTGTAATCAGTTATGAAATGGAGAAAGCGAATGGACGTATTCTAAAGTTCATTGTCAGTCAAAAAGGAGAACGGCAGCAGAATTACATATTACCACAATTCTTCGAAATAGCGTTGATATATCCCGATCACGTGGAAGAGGAAACTATAAATCTCAACACCTCGCGGGTGGATGTATTAAAACTCAGGGGAAAGAAGGTGCCTTCATTTATTTTACTTAATTCTTCCGGGCAGGGATATGGATTATTTGCTTTAGATCCAAACATGTTATCCCGCTTAGAAGAAATGAAGGACAAAGTAATGAGAGCTTCTGCCTATGTAAGCATGTATGAAAACATGCTCGATGGTAAGTACATTACTCCAAAAGCCCTTCTTAATGTGTACAGAGATTTATTGACTAAAGAACCGGAAGAATTAAATCTTTCTCTTATCACCGGGCACATTACGGATATCTATTGGCGGTTGTTGCTGCCTTCAGTACGGAAACAAATAAGTGTTTCTTTAGAGAATGATCTATGGAATGCATTGAAGAATGAAACAGCCACAGGAAAAAAGAAGATCTTATTCAGAGCATATCAAAGTGTGGCGTTGTCCGGTGAATCTTTGAACACACTCTATAACATATGGAAGAATCAAAGTCCCCCGGATGGAGTTAAGTTGTCCGAAGATGAGTATACGGCACTCGCATTATCGTTAGCAGTAAAAGATTACCCGGACAGCACGATTCTAAATACTCAACTGGCAAGGTTAACCAATCCCGATAGGAAAAATCGTTTGCTGTTTTTAATGCCTGCACTTTCGCCAGATCAACATATAAGGGATGCTTTCTTTAATTCACTGGAAGATCAACAGGTAAGAAAGAAAGAATCCTGGGTGGCTGATGCCCTGGGGTACCTGCATCATCCATTAAGAACAACAAGCTCCCGGAAGTATTTAAAGAAAAGCCTTGATATGCTCCAGCAAATACAACTGACAGGTGATATTTTCTTCCCCGGTTCATGGCTGTCATCAACGTTTGGTAATTATCAAAGCCCCGAAGCTGTTGCTATCGTAAGAGAGTTTTTAAACTCACACCCAAACTATAATCCTAAGCTCAAAGCCAAGATCCTTCAGTCTGCGGATCCTTTATTCAGGGCAGAAAAACTGGTTTACGGAGGAAGATAATTCTACCTTTATGGTGGGTACATAGTAGCAGCTGTAAACCAGAGTTATATTTTATGGATCCAGACGAGACAACCAGTCTTTTTGATGAGGAGAGTTCGCGAATACTGCCTCCGTCATTGAATGTTCTTACCATACTTACATTCATAGGTTGCGCTATTTCTTACATGGGCATTATAGTTTCCCTGCTCTCCTGGTCGGACTATGATAGTCGTATAGCCGATATGCAGGATATCGAACAGAGTAGTAGTGATAATGGTATATTGGCAACTATTCTCAGCGGATCGGTGGAGGCTTTACAGAAAGGTTATGAATACCGTTATCTGCTGGTGCTTTCGACGTTAGTGTGCACTACTTTTTGCCTCCTGGGGGCATTACAAATGAGAAGACTGAAACTTAATGGATATGTCATGTACCTGGTGGGTGAAATTACTCCTCTCATTATCAGTCTCACTCTTTTTGGAACTACCTTTTTTACAACACTGCCGGTACTATTTCCTGCCCTGGTTGCCCTGCTCTTTATTTACCTGTATTCCACACAAAGGAGGCGCCTGCTTGACCTTTAGTTCTTCGTTGGTATGCAAATGGTAAACAGATGTACCTAATATGGAAAATTCCCAAAATCGTATCTGGACGATCGGCCATTCCAACCATAGCCTGGAGGAGTTCATTCAACTGCTGATGACCTATAAGATCAGCACACTAGTGGATATAAGAAGTTTGCCAGGCTCCCGAAAATTTCCCCATTTCAATAAAGAAGAGCTAAGTGTAAGCCTTCCACGGCATGGAATTAAATATATACACCTGTTGTCATTAGGAGGAAGGCGTAAGGTAGATCCTCATTCCGTTAACATCGGTTGGAGACATCCTGCCTTCAGAGGATATGCCGACTACATGCAGACCGCTGAATTCAAAGAAGGTATTGAGGAACTTAAGAGGATAGCTTCGACAGAAAGAACGGCTTACATGTGTTCGGAAGCCGTTTGGTGGAGTTGTCACAGATCACTCGTTTCCGATTATTTAAAATTACAGGGATGGGAAGTGCTGCATATTATGTCGAATACTAAAGTTGTTGAGCATCCTTATACAAAGCCTGCCCGCATAATAAATGGGCAGTTGAATTACACGGAACCAGAACAGGTAAACCAGTCAGATAGCAATGGAAGAAAATGATGAATAAACAGTATAGGTATCTTTTTAAAGGGTAGAGTAAATAAAACCCCTATAACTTTACACCTTTTCTTTTCAGAAAAAGGGCCTATTGAAGGAGTGATTTATGAGTAGTCATGTTAATAACAAGGTATCGGCAGCAGGTCTTCTTATAGCATTGGGTATTATTTACGGTGATATCGGGACATCACCCCTTTACGTTTTCAATGCTATTTTAAAAGGGAAAGTAGTTTCAGATCTTTTGATACTCGGATCATTGTCATTAGTCATCTGGACACTAACTCTTCAAACAACTATTAAATATGTAATCCTAACCCTGCGGGCAGATAACAGGGGGGAAGGTGGTATATTCTCTCTATTTGCCCTGGTAAGAAGAAGACGTAAGTGGTTGGTGTTCGCTGCTATGATCGGGGGGGCTGCTTTGCTCGCCGATGGTATGATCACTCCGCCCATCTCTGTCACCAGTGCTATTGAAGGTTTAAGAAACATCCCTTTTCTTCACCGCATACCTGACCATACGATTGTTGGAATTGTACTGGCAATCCTTGCCGCACTGTTCTTTGTTCAGCAATTTGGTACGGCATCAATAGGGAAGATGTTTGGACCCATAATGACCGGATGGTTTCTTATGCTTGCCATTTTAGGTGCCACTCACCTCATCCCTCACATTCATATTTTTAAAGCGTTTAATCCTTATTATGGCATTGAGGTTTTAATCAATTACCCACATGGATTCTGGATTTTGGGGGCCATATTTCTTTGTACTACAGGGGCAGAAGCATTGTATTCCGACCTGGGGCACTGTGGTAAGGGTAATATCAGGGTGTCATGGGTGATGGTGAAATCCTGCCTTATTTTAAACTATTTAGGACAGGGAGCATGGTTGTTGGCTAATTACAAAGGAAGACTGATTACAGAAGACATGAT
>JBLNAY010000116.1:0-8394 GCA_050259715.1 Candidatus Dadabacteria bacterium | reverse complement strand
ATCCATACACCAATGCTTTAACAAGAGAAGTGAAATAATCCAGGAAGGTAATGGAGGAAAAAGCATTATCAATAAATGTAGTAAAACTGGTCTGCTCATTGGCATGCACATCAATAAATGACCCCAACAGTGCAATGATACCTGTATAACACATTAATAACGGTATCATCAGGGTAGTAGCCAGCACCCGTGTTACCACGAGGTATTTATAGGGATTAATAGCAGATACCTCCATAGCATCTATTTGTTCTGTCACCTTCATTGACCCAAGCTCAGCACCAATATTTGAACCAACCTTACCGGCACATATAAGAGCAGTTACCAGGGGAGCTAAGGCTCTGACGATAGCAACAGCAACCAGTGAAGGCAACCAGGAAGTAGCACCAAAAGTAGCAAGAGAAGGCCGGGACTGTTTTGTAAATACCAATCCAATAATGAATCCTGTAAGGGTAATGAGTGCAAGGGATTTATAACCTACATTATAACATTGATTAATTGTTTCTTTCACCTGGTAGGGTGGAAGAAAGACTTCCTTAAAAAAACGGATAACAAAACGGTACGCAGCATAGATCTTAATAAAAAACTGTCCAACTTTTCCCGGTTCGTGGTACTTCTTTTTGCTTTGGGCTTTCTGTTCAGTCATACAATGAATTCTTATATACAAACAATACACCACAGGGGGTGGCCAGCGTCATCAAAAAATAGATAAAAGGTCAACTCTTACTCCTTTACTAAATTAAGTGTGTAGGAATGAGCAAATTATGATTGAGTTTGTCAATGGTTGGAAAATTACTGATCGTGGTCAGGAACTCATCCGTATACGCCAGTACATTTGTATTATGAAAAGGTTAACTGCATTTGTACTTGTTTTTTGTCTTACCACAATTATGGTTCATGGACAACAAAAAGGCAATTCATCCCTGGTAATTAAAACTAAAATGGGAACGATTGAAGGCGTATTTGGAGAAGGCGGAATCCGGTCCTTTAAAGGAATTCCATTTGCGGCCCCCCCTGTGGGTGAACTAAGATGGAAAGAACCTCAGCCGGTAAAATCATGGACTGGCATACGTAAAGCTGATCACTTTGGTCCAAGAGCAATGCAGACAAACATATTTAGTGATATGAAGTTCCGTTCAGATGGAGTAAGTGAGGATTGCTTATACCTGAACGTTTGGGCTCCTGGCAATAAAGGAAAAAAGTCCTTGCCTGTTTTTGTTTACTTCTATGGGGGAGGATTTGTCGCTGGTGATGGATCGGAATACCGCTATGACGGAGAAGCCCTGGCAAAAAAGGGAATAGTCACCGTTACAGTTAACTATCGTTTAGGAGTGTTTGGCTTTATGTCTCATCCGGGATTAACGAAAGAATCTGTTCATCATGCTTCCGGTAATTATGGCCTCCTCGACCAGGCTGCCGCCCTTAAATGGGTGAAGGATAACATTGCAGCTTTTGGTGGAGAACCAAATAAGATCACAATAGGGGGTGAGTCAGCAGGATCCGTATCGGTCAGTGCTCAAATGGCTTCTCCTTTATCAAGGAATTTAATTGCCGGAGCTATTGGTGAAAGCGGATCGATATTAGGTGCTTTGCCTGCAATTCCGTTAGAGGAAGGAGAAAAGACAGGAGTGGAATTTGGAAAGTTCTTGGGGACAAGTTCAATCGCTGATATGCGGAACATAGGTGCAGACTCAATATTAAGTGCCTCTGCACGTTTTGGGTTGTTCCGCTTTCCCCGCACTATTGATGGATACTTTTTCCCAAAAGATCCGTTGAAAATCTACCAGGCCGGTGAACAGGCACATGTGCCGTTGCTGGTTGGATGGAATAATGAAGAGAGCAATTACAAGTCTATATTAGGTACAAGTAAGCCCACGAAGGAAAATTATATAGCCGCTGTTACAAAGCTTTATAATTCAAACACTGATCAGGTGATTCCTATTTTAAAGCTCTATAATCCTGCAACTGATGCGGAGGTGGAGAAGGTTGCTACTGAATTGGCTGGTGATCGTTTTATTGTGTTCAGTACCTGGCGATGGGCAGATGTTCAAAGCAGGACAGGAGGCAAGCCAGTCTACAGGTACCTTTTTGAAAGACCAAGACCGGGAGCCCGGGGAGCGGTACATTCTGCTGAAATAGAATATGCTTTAGGTAATCTTTCAACAAACAAAGTATATAACTGGACACCGGAAGACTATGCCATTTCAAATCAGTTGCAGGAGTACTTCGCTAATTTCATAAAGTATGGAAACCCTAATGGCGCCGGCCTGCCAAAATGGGAGTCAGTAAATCCTGGTTTTCCTGCTAAAGTGATGCATATAAATGTGACAAGTAAGCTGGAAACAGAACCACACAGGGAAAGATATTTGTTCCTGGAGAAGCAGGCGGGAAGATGAAATGAGTAATGAATGATCAGTGATGAGTAGTTCTTTGAAAGTGAATAATGAATGGAGTTTTGTCAAACGGTTTCTACTTGCGGAGAATGTTTATGAACCGGATGAAGAGAGATGATTGCAATCACGGTACTTGCAATCATAAAAATAGCACCCAATATGAAAGGAGCGCCTGGAAAATAAACCGGTGCAGTCTTCCCGGCAAAGTATCCAAATACATTAGTCATTATAGGCGGACCTATGATAGTTGTTGCACTGGCAATACCTGTAAGAGAACCCTGTAACTCCCCCTGCTGGTTAGCAGGTACACTGGAGGCCATGACCGATTGTAATGCAGGTCCGGAAATACCACCCAGGCAATAGGGAACAAGGAAGGCATACATCATCCATGATTTATTGGCAAATGCAAAGCATATCATGCCTATGGAATAGAGAATCAAACCAAGGTAAATACTTTTCTCATTACCCAATTTAGGATTTACAACACGGGTCAATCCTGCCTGCACACCGCCAACTAATAAACCAACCACTGCCAGGGATATACCTATCATAGCAGGTGTCCATTGGAATCTTTCAATGGTAAAGAAACTCCAGTTACTCTGCACGGCATGAGAACCCAGGTAAACAAGGAATAATGCGAAAACAAGGCCTTTGAGCGAAGGGTATTGTCGCAGTTTGAAGAGACTCACACCTGGTATAGTACGAACCCACTCAACACGTCTTCTGTGTTCTTGCGTTAGTGACTCGGGCAGGATAAAGTAGCCATATAGGAAGTTGAGCATACAAAGACCGGCAGCAACCATGAAAGGTACTCTGGTCCCTAAGCCTCCCAACAGTCCACCAATGGCAGGACCGATGATAAACCCCAATCCAAATGCGGCACCTATCAAGCCAAAGTTCTTTGCTCTTGTTTCTGCCGTGCTGATATCAGCTATATAAGCAGAAGCAGTTGTGAAACTGGCACCAGTAATCCCGGCTAATATCCGTCCGAGGAAGAGCCACCCGATAGTAGGAGCAAAGGAGAGGAAAAGGTAGTCAATGGCAAATCCAAACAAAGATGCCAACAATACAGGCCTGCGTCCATAAAAGTCACTCAGGTTCCCTACAAGAGGTGCAAACAGAAATTGAGTAATGGCAAAGGCAAACAGAAGCCAGCCTCCGATTTTGGATGCCTGGCTTAGCGACACACCTCCAAGCTCCTCAATTAATTTCGGCATTACCGGTATAATGATACCAAAGCCTATAACATCTATAAGCAGGGTGATAAATATGAAGCCAATAGCAGCGTTACGGTTTCGTTTCATAATTACTGAAGTGCAAAGATTCCATATTTCTATCAAATAAAGGACTTCCCAAAAGAGCTATTTATGTTAGTTCAATACCAAGTAAGTACATGATAATTATTTTTTATTTAGTTTCATCGCTTAAACCAGCTAACATGTTGAAGCCTGCTACCCTTCTTTTATTAATTAGTTCATTTCTCCTCGTGCATGCTCAGAAAACACCTGCAAAAGGTGCAGGGGAATATATTGAAATCCGTGTATACCATACTACAGATGACCAGCAAATCAGTATGATAGAAGATTACTTACAAACCCATTTACTACCTGCTTATGAAAAAAAAGGTTTTAACAGGGTGGGAGTGTTTACCGCTATCTCAAATGATACCGCAAAAGATAAAAGAGTGTACGTGATCATTCCTTTTAAAAGCCTCTTACAGGTAGAACAAATCCGAAAGATCAATGAGGAGCTGGTGGATAGTTTTAAAGTGAATTCAGTTTATGTGAAAACAGCTTTTAATCATCCTGTATATAGTCGCTTTGAGACTATTTTATTAAAGAGTTTCACAGGGATGCCTGTGGTGAAAGCTCCTTTGCTACAAGGTGAAAGGAAAGAAAGGGTATATGAATTACGTAGCTATGAATCAGCAACAGAAGCCCTGCATTTGAATAAAGTGTCCATGTTCAACTCCGGAGAAATTGCCCTGTTTAACCGGCTTGGATTTAATGCAGTATTTTACGGACAGGTGCTTGTCGGATCAAGGATGCCAAATCTTATGTATATGACTTCGTTTACTAATAAAGCTTCCAGGGATGAGCACTGGAAAGTATTCGGCAGTGATCCCGTTTGGAAGTCGATGTCAGGCGATGCTAAATACCAAAACAATGTATCGCGCAATGAAATTGTGTTTCTTACGCCAACCTCTTTCTCAAGGTTGTAAGCACGCTTTTAAAGTCATTTAAGGTTGACTTTATAGGTCATTAATGGAAACCTGATTTAAATCATTGGTTAGACACTGATATTTTCCAATTTTTAGCAAAAGCTTGCCATGTCTAAACCAACGACACCTGCATTGTCGACTGTAAACTCAACACTTTATTACTGGAAAACATTCCAGTTTATTTTTTGGTTAGTCGGTATTAGCCTAATAGCTATTATGTTTTCTTTCCCGGATCTCGGAGTTACTTTATTCTGGAATATATTAATTCCAATAGCGCCTGCACTATTTGTTGTAGGCACCGGAATATGGAGAAACATATGTCCTTTAGCAACTATCGCACTGTTCCCTGACAAGATGGGCATATCAAAACAGAAAAAGCTTTCTAATGGACAAAGAAATGTATTGAACTTAATTGGTGTTGTTGCCCTATTTGCCATTATCCCCATGAGGCATATCTTGTTTGATCGTAATGGCTTAGCAACAGCCTTAATTGTTATAATTATTGGAGCAAGTGCTTTCTTTATTGGCTTTTTTTATGAAAGAAAAAGCGGGTGGTGTTCAGGGGTCTGTCCTATTCACCCGGTAGAGAAATTATATGGTTCAGGAGTGGCTTTAACTTTGCCAAATGCACATTGTAATGAATGTGTAAGATGTTCTGTGCCTTGCCCAGATTCCACACCTAATTCAAATGCTAAAACAGCTAAAAACAACTGGGCGCAAACGGGAGTTGAATATTTTATAGTGGGAGCATTTCCCGGTTATGTCTGGGGATGGTTTCATGTGGATGACTTTACCGGTTTTACAGGCTGGAATAATTTAGCTTATGTCTATGGTATTCCTCTGATGTCAGCTGTTATATCCTTATGCATTTATCTTATTCTCAGGTTAATAGTCAATCATGGAGGTCAGAAAACATTGGTAAATGCTTTTGCAGCAGCAGCTGTGTCAATATATTATTGGTACCGGCTGCCAATGTTATTCGGTTGGACTGATCACCAGACCAATGGAGTTTTGATTAATCTCACACATATTTTACCATCCTGGACACCAATCATTTTAAATATCTATACGACCACATTTTTCGTTTGGTGGTTAGTGGGAAGACCAAGGAATAAAAAGAGCTGGGCCATCCGGCCGGCATATGCAAAATGATTTAGGAAATTATTGAACCCGGGCAAGCTGAGCAAAGACTATACCAGTATTATCTACATAATATTTAGTTCTCCTTAAACCGAAGGAAAATAAAAACGGCAGCTAATGCTGCCGTTTGTTTAAGATCAACCATCTTGTAAACCTTCGTCTCTTAACCTCCCTTCAATACTATTATCCCTTCTATAGTTATGCTGGTCATCTTCATATCTTCCCCTGTCCCTGTGTCTACCTGTGTTTTGTTCATACCTATGTCGTCGATTGCGCACCATCTCCATCCTTCTTTCCTCTTCCAGTTCTCTTTCCCTATAATGATCCTCTCTTTCAGAACGTGTAGCTTGTCTTTCTTTACTTTCTCCAGGTATAATTCCACCCTGGCTACGGCGCTCCCATAATCTTAATCCTTTATCATATTCAGAATCCCGCTTTACAGGTTGTGCCTTATGTAAACGGTTTTTATATAAATTGTCATCATTATAGTAATCATGACTATAAAAAGTATCATCATTTTCAACATCCCTGTTCACCTGCATTGATTCGGAAGTTCTTCCTAGAGCTGTACACACTCTGGCCTCCATTTCAGGTGTTAATTCATCTTTATCATATTTGGGGAGCCTGGTCAGCTGTTCTACGCCAACACTGGGAAGAATTACGTCATCATCCTTTTTGTGTAATTCCGCCATTCCTATCGGCATAAGAACCTTCCGGTGATCCAGTTTTAACTCATTATCATCAAGATCGACAACCATATAACGGACCTTTTTTCTTCTGGCATCTACAATTAATTCTTCAACCTCTCCTATTTTCTGGCCTGTAGTTGTTCTGACGTCCCAACCACGAATATCCGGTTCGCCATCCACAATTTCAAAGTCTGAGCGATCCATCTCTTGTAGTCGCCTATGTTTCATATTATCCATATAAATTTATTTTGTTGAAAGCATATGCTTCCGGTTAATAATTCAATTCCACACGTTGATTGGAATTAAGCAGCTTGCATTACGTAAATGGAAGTGCTTAAAGGCTGCTGCTGCCAATCAACTGAAGTGGTGGGATTCTGAGTAGTATTCTCAGTAGTTGTATTATTCTTATTTCGTGTTAGGAAATATACAACCGCTGCGATTACTAATAGGGCAACCAGGATCCAAATCCACAATGAGCTGGAATTATGTTTCTTCGTTTGCACATGTAACTCTGCCATAATTCTTTTAATTTATTGTTTATAATTTCTTCGACAAGATGATTACACAGAAACTGTGCCTGTCAATACCAAACCGATTGTGATTACTAAAGCAAAGGAGGTGAAGCTGCCTCTGAATTTTGATGGAATCATTTTTGAACTGTACTGAACAGTAAAGGATAGGAAATTATGAAACGAGCAGGAGTTGTAAATGAAGGAGGGCAAACGATCTTTACGGTTTGGGCTCCCTTGCATGAAAATATGTTTCTTCACTTTGTTAATGGAGACGACCGTAGGCTACAAATGGAGAAGGATAATGAAGGATACTTTGTTTTAAATCTACCACAATGTCCTACACGTACCCGGTACTTCTTTCGACCCGAAGATGAAAAGGATCTTCCTGATCCAGCATCCCAATATCAACCAGAAGGAGTACACGGTCCTTCTGAAGTTGTTGATCATGATTCATTTCAGTGGCACGATAGAGAGTGGAAAGGTATCCCACTGCGGCAAATGATAATATACGAGTTACATGTAGGAACTTTTACTCGGGAGGGAACTTTTGAAGCAATTGTTCCTCGTCTCGATGAGTTGTCTGAATTAGGAGTTAACTGTATTGAACTAATGCCGGTAGCGCAATTCCCGGGGGAACATAACTGGGGTTATGATGGAGCTTTTCCTTATGCGGTTCAAAACTCTTATGGAGGTCCGCTTGGATTAAAGAAATTAGTAGACGCTTGCCATCAGAAAGGAATTGCAATCTTCCTGGATGTGGTATATAACCATTTAGGACCTGAAGGCAATTACCTGGGGGAATATGGTCCATATTTTACCGATAGGTACAAAACTCCATGGGGAGATGCAATAAACTTTGATGGGGAATATAGTGATGGTGTAAGGGATTTTTTCTCTGAAAATGTAATTTACTGGTTTCGTTACTTCCACCTGGATGGATTAAGGCTTGATGCTATTCATTCGATTTATGATTCAGGTGCAGTCCATTTCTGGGAATACTGCCACAATAAGGTACAAATACTAGAGCAGGAAGTTGGAAGAAAGTTATATATGGTTGCAGAAAGTGACCTTAATAATCCAAAAGTTATACAATCACCTTCACAGGCAGGATATGGATTTGATGCTCAATGGCTGGACGATTTTCATCATGGACTTTACGTATTGTTAGATACAGCAGGTAAACCATTATATGAAGATTTTGGCAGTATTCAACAATTGGCAAAAGCATATAACGAGGGATTCATTCATAGTGGTGAGTATGTGAAATTCCGGAAGCGTAAACACGGTCGTTCGTCAGCAGGAATCAGTGGCGATAAGTTCATTGTTTTTAATCAAAACCATGACCAGGTAGGTAACAGGGTGAAGGGAGAAAGATTAAGTATGCTGGTTGATTTTGAAAAACAGAAGTTGGCAGCAGCTGCAATGTTACTTGCTCCTTACGT
>JBLNAY010000115.1:0-10726 GCA_050259715.1 Candidatus Dadabacteria bacterium | reverse complement strand
CATTCCTCGGAGTTGGGGCTATAGATCAATTTAGCTTTGGTGAAATAAAAACACCTACACAGGATAAACTATACACCCTTTACCAGGTGCCTTCCATCCGTCAAAGAAGTTATACTTCGGGGGTGAGCTACCGAAGGTCAGTTAACAATGGTTATTATTTTGTTAGTGGCAGCAGGAATGTACTGGACAACCGTATACAAAAATATGATGGTAATGAGCCGGGCAACCCATCGAAACTCCGTTACAAGACTGATGCTGTTGAAGCAGAAAACAAACTGCGATTGGAAGTAAACAAGTATAACAATGGATGGACTGCCAGCTTTGGTGGCGAGTTGCAATACGACGAATATGATGCATCTAATAACATCCGCAGAAGAGCAGCAGTGAACAACCAACCGGAAGAAAGGTTACTATACTCTTCTAACATCAACTTCCTTCGTTACGGAGTGTTTGCACAGGCAGGAAAGAAGTTCTACGATGATCGCTTAAGTGTGAGTATCGGAGCGCGTACGGATATGAATACATTCAGCAAAAATGGAACAAATCCCGCAGAGGCTTTCTCCCCAAGGCTGGCAATTAGTTACCTTTTATCACCCGGGTGGACTATAAATGGAACAATTGGCCGATATGCACGTTTAGTGCCCTATACGATCCTTGGATTCAGAGATAACAATAATCAGCTGGTAAATAAGACAAATAATTACATAACTAACACGCATTATGTCGCTGGACTGGAGTTTATGCCAAAAGCCGCTACCCGCTTTACTGTGGAAGGCTTTTACAAAAAGTATAGTAAAGTACCGGTGACCATTGCTGATGGCATCAGCATCAATAACCAGGGAGCAGATTTTAATACTGTTGGTAATGAAGCTGTTATATCTAATGGTAAAGGTGAAGCTTATGGACTGGAATTTTTTGCGCAGCAGAAATTGACCAAACGTTTTTTCGGTTTTTTCAGCTATACCTTCTTTTATAGCCGGTTCAGTAACAGTAATGGGAAATTACTCCCGAGTTCATGGGATAACAGGCACCTGGTAAGTCTCACTTTTGGTTATAAACTTCCGAAGAACTGGGAACTAGGCATGAAATACCGCTACCAGGGCGGTGCTCCTTTTACGCCATTTAACATGGAACTAAGCCAGAAAAACTTTCTTACACAAGGACAGGGGCTCCCTGACTATACACGTATCAACAGCCAGCGACTGGATCCCTTTTCTGTAAGTGACCTGAGGCTGGATAAGAAATGGAACTTTAAGAGAATAACCCTGGATGCGTTCCTTGATGTCACCAACTGGTTTGCCGCAAAATCAGTATCCTATTCAAAATTCTCACTTGAAAGGAACCTTGAAACCGGTGCTTTTGTTACCACTGACGGTCAGCCGGTCAGGGCTGATGCGGGTAATGCTATTCCGCTTATTATCAGGGATGAAGATCCTGTTGTTCTTCCTACAATTGGTTTCATCATTGAATTTTAGGACTGGACATCCGCTTTTTACAACAGGAAATAATCCAATTTAAGGAGAGTTTATATCGAAAAAATGCCCCTACATGTTTGTAAAAGTCAAAAAAGAACTGACTTTGGTTTCCCATAAAGCTGTCTTTTGTCAATCGGCCCAATAAAAGCCTTTAGCAGTGCAGGTTTTGCAGCTTTGCCTTATATGATTTCGGTCATAGGTCCCCATCTTTAGAATCATCCCACGGGCTCATCTAACTCACCTTAATGCGACATAGGCGAGGGTAGCTTTGTATTGAATTAAACGAGCAGTTATGAAAAAGAGAAACACAAATCAAACGCTTCGCCTCCTGATGGCGGCAGCCTTTGCACTGGTTCTCAGTGTCCCGGTTCTTGCTCAAAACGTAAAGAAGACAGCCAGTTACAATATTACTTTAAAAGGTACTACCACCCTGCACAACTTTACCATGAACGCCCAACGCGCAGGAATCGATGTTAACTTCCACATGAACCCAGGTGTAAGCTACCTGGCAGGTATCCCTTCACTGACTTTTACCCTGCCCGTTAAGAGCTTAAAGAGCAAAGAAAGCATGATGGATGCCAAAGCCTATAAGATCTTAAATGCAGACAAATACCCTGAACTTAAATTCCAGCTTTTATCTGTTAATGTCGCTAATGTTCAGCAAAACAAATCCCAGGTGAATGTTACAGGCCTCCTCACCATTTCCGGTGTAACAAGGCAATTGAATATGGTAACAACAACGATAACAAATCCTGACGGTACAATCATGATCAATGGTAGTAAAGTGATCAGGATGAGTGAATACGGAATTAAACCTCCTACTTTCTTACTGGGAGCGATGAAAGTCGGAGATGAACTTACTATCGACTACAATGTGCGTGTCAATTAATAGAGTTTACTATGGTTAAATAAATAAACCCCTGCATGAGGGGTTTATTTATTTCGGGGGTTGTTGCTGTGCTATTTAGGAAGTTTGAGAGGTCTTTTGTATTGAACAAACCATACAATCTTTCCATCTTTTACCTGGTTGATATCGTGATAATTTGCTAAATCTACCCTGCCATCTTTGTAAGTGTCCTTTTCATCATACCATACTACAACGAAAGCATCCTTTGTGGAAGGAGAGTACATTTTGTTCCAGCTTCTCATGGTAATCTCTGCAGAGCTTAGGCTGTCCCTGTTAGTTTTCCATTGCTGCATCAAAGCCGCATTGGAGAGCCTTTGGCTTAAACCAATGGCATTATCATATGTTACAGAATCACCCATCGCTTTTGACAAACCCTCCATATTGTTGTTCTCCCAATCCTTATAACTCATTAATACCATCTTAAAATCAGCATCGGAAACGTTGCTGTTCCAGTCAACAGGGAAGTCGGCTTTGTAAGGAAGATTCATGGTAGTTGTAATATTGTCATTACTTGTAGTTGCTGACTTAACCTGTACTTTGTCTTTGCAGGAGAAAACCAGTAAGCCGAAGGCTAGAAATAAAAGGACCTTTTTCATATTAAGTGTGTTGGTTTAAACTATGGAATGGGTCGGGATTAGAAGGTGGAATAACTTAGGAAGGATTTGCTTTGGCTTCAGGAAATTACCAATAGATTTGAGAACTAACAAAAGAATCTACCACCGTTTTAAAAAAAACGGCTATTATATATTGTTAATTTAGATCTACAGCTTTGCTTCGCGGGTACTTTGCCTTTCCTTAGGTTTCTTTGCCATGTCAATGACTGACAAGACAACTCCCATTGCTATCAGGCTATAACCAAGCACGTGATGGTCTCCAAAGAAAATACCTGTTAGCAAAAGTCCAAAAGCAAGAATAGATATTGAAGAGGCTTTTTGCTTTTTAGGTCTGTTTAGGAATACAAGTAAGTTTAATAAGGCAATGACTACAACTGGAACCAGTATGTAAATCGACGAGGCTTCCATTCAGGAGTGATTTGTTGACAGTTTAAATGTAAAGATTAGAAATGAATTATTCAAGGATCAGCCTGTCTTTGAGCTAAAAAGATATTAAAGACAGCCACTCACGGGTTAAATGCCGCCATAGTTGATGGTTGCCTTTCTTCTTCTCTTTCACTTATCCGCCTGACTACTAAGGTAAAAACCACAACGAGAAGGCTCATTAGTGCCAGGCAGAAGAAAGCGGCTTTCATTCCAAAGTACTCGGAAATATTACCAATAAACAAAGGGCCAATCAAAAAGCCGGAATAGCCTATGAGGGTCACAGAAGCAAGGGAATAACCCGGTGCCATTTTCGTTGAACGGGAGGCGAGCAGGTATATAGTCGGCACCAGGATGGAATCACCAATACCTATTAACAGGAAGCCCAAAGCAGCCGGCAGCACAAAGGGGAACACTACCACTATGGCAAATCCAAAAGCCATCAGCATCCCATTGATCACCAACATGCGATAGATACCAAAACTGCCAATCAAACGATCGCCCAATAAGCGGCCGCCAGCCATGGTAGATATAAAACACATGTATCCCAAAGTAATCATCGACTTCCGGGCATGGATCACTTTATCAAAGTAATTGACACTCCAGTCGAACATGGCACTTTCACAGAGCATGGCACATATGGCAATCACACCGAGGAAAAACAGGTATTTGTCAGGTTTTACAAACAAGGGCCGTCGTTCACCACTGGTGGTATGCTTATCCTTAGTATCTCTTATCAACAGTGCAATTGCGGAACAAACGAAAGCGATTCCAATAAAATGATATATGGGTTTTACATCACTAATGATCATGAGGGTGCCTATTCCTGCTGATACAAGGCAGGCAAGACTCCAGGTACCATGAAAAGTAGCAATAATAGGTTGTTCATACTCCCGCTGCACCTCGAGTGCCGCCGTGTTAACTGCAAGGTTAAAGATGGTACGGGAAGCGCCAAAAAGAAACAGGGAGATCATAAGACCTACTATTCCGGGTGAGAGCCCGGCGAGAATAAGAAAAACTCCGGTGGTAAGACAGGACAGCAATGTTACTTTCCTTGCCCCGAATGAGGCAACCAGCCAACTGGCAGCAACCAGGCCACTAACCAGTCCTATAGGTATAGAAAAGAGCACTGTGCCTAATGATGCATTGTTCAACTGGAGCTTGTGCTGAATTGCCGGAATTCGTGAAGACCATGCAGCAGTCAATATACCCGATAAAACGAAGAACCCGATCATCCTCCATCTCTCCCTCCTTCTTGCCAGGACCTTTTCCTCTTCCACCATAGCAGCAAAACTAACTCATGACTCGGTACAAATGTTGGTCGCCCTGAAACCTAAAAGATCCTTGTTGAGAAGATACAGGGAGGCAGATAAATAATGTTTATCTTGATTAGCAACAACCAACATCGAATGCTGCTTAATAACCCTATTTATGTTATTACTGTCTTATTACTCTTGGTAGTATTTTCTGAATGGCTGGGAAAGAAGAAATACTTTCATTACCTCGGTGCCGTGTTGATAGTGATTATTGCAGCAGCTATTGTTGCGAATGTGCAGCTACTTCCCTCTTCCGAGTATCCTTCAGCTATATATGACGGCATCTTTACTTATGCAGCACCATTAGCTATTTTCTTTTTGTTATTAGATGTAAAACTAAAAGCACTGAAGGCTGCAGGATTGCCGATGATATTATTGTTTCTGCTTGGTTCCTTTTGTACGGTGGCAGGTACTTTAATCGGGTATTATATCATCAGCCCTCCACACGAGGGTATAGACAAAGCATTTGCAGTTGCGGGGATGTATACGGGTACCTATATAGGCGGTAGCGCCAACCTGAATGCTGTGGCCATTCAATATGGAGTGATTAAGAACGGAACATTGTTTGCAGCCGTGAATGCCGCTGATAACATCATTACAACTATATGGATGATAGCTACATTAATCCTTCCCACTCTTCTTCAAAGATGGATTCCTACCCGGCAAACCCTTATAAAAAATCAGAAAACTGAAACTTCAGCAGTTTCAGCTGAAGCCAAAGAAACTATATCTGTTAAGGATCTTTCTATTTTATTGAGCCTGGGCTTTAGTTCGTTACTGCTATCTCAGTTATTGAGTTTAGCCCTGCCGCAAATCCCGTCTATACTCACACTCACAACTATTGCATTAGTCCTGGCCCAGGTACCATTTGTTCACAAACTTAAAGGAGGCAGAACCCTTGGATACTTCCTTATCTTACTGTTCCTCGCAGTTGTGGGAGCTTATTGTGATATTAATGCCCTCCTGAAAAGCGGTACCGTAGCCATGTCGTTAATGCTTTGGGTAACCATTATTGTTTTTGTTCATGGTATACTCCTATTTAGCATTGGAGGTCTTCTAAAACAGGACTGGGCCATTGTTTCTATTGCATCTAATGCCAATATCGGTGGTGCTACTTCTGCTGCGGTTCTGGCGACCAGCATTAACAGGACTGACCTGCGGCTTCCCGGGATACTTGTAGGTTCAATAGGAAACGCAATAGGTACTTACGTTGGTGTACTGGTTGCCGAGCTACTAAAGTAATCTTACTGGTTTCACAGCTGAATATCTGGTTAGTGTTGAAGGTGTGTTAAGAACCAGACTTGTAAAATAATCAACGGGAACTTTGGAGATTACGGCTATGAAATCCTGAAATACAGTACCAGTAAGGGTTTGATCACTACAGTCCGGACTTTGAGATCGTTAATTGAGCTCTACTTTGGATAAGCAGCAGAATAGAACGTCTATAATTTAGCAGCAGCAAAACAGGAGAACAAGTAAAGAAAGGAATAGCAAGCAACCGAAAAAGATAGAGCAAGCAACCGGGAAATCAAATAGCAAGCAATCGATAGGTATAAGCGGGCAACCGTAGTTAATAAAAAAGGTAGCAGGCAACCGGGAAAAATAACCAACAATCGGTTAGAAGCTTAGGCCTCCAAACTGATTAAACAATATCATATAGCAAGCAATCGAAGCGTCCGTTGTTTCTACAGCGGACTTTGTTTTACAATTATAGTTCATTTTAACAGACTACCAAACTAATTTAAAAAAAGAACAAATTATTTCATCCCGGTCTTAATTCATTATCTCCTGCCTCTGTTTCAATGAACTAAAAAGTGAGACGCAAGATAGTTAGCAAAAATGTAATGAACAAGCAAAGCTGACGAAGATCAGTAGTTCTTCTTTTTGCGGATATCAATGTTTCCGAAACGGTTTCAGTCGAATCGCTTTCCCCGTTGGCAATCTCCTGGAAAAAGAAATAAAACGCAAGCCTGATTGCTTGTTTTTAACAGACTGACCTTATAATAATAATTAAAACAACCCAACTATTTTTCCATCACTAAACATATCTACCTGTTCGGCTGATGGCGAAGCCGGTAATCCAGGCATCCGCATGATATCTCCAAGTACAGGAATGACGAAACCTGCCCCTGAAGCAAATTCGAACTCGCGTACATTGATAATAAAATCTTTTGGCCTGCCTAATTTCTTTTCATCATCACTTAAGCTCTTAGGTGTTTTAGCCATACATACGGGCATGTGATCAAATCCTAATTGTTTGATCTGCTTGAGCCCCTGCTTAGCCTTTACAGAATATTCAACGCCGGAAGCACCGTATAATTCCGTGGCTATGCAATGGATCTTCTCTTCAACAGAAATATTCCAATTATACAAGGGCACGAACTCAGACTTATTCTCCTTAATTATGTTTACCACTTCTGCTGCGAGTTCTACTGAACCGGCGCCTCCATGAGTAAATGCTGTAGAGGTGATCGCTTTCACACCATAACTATTACAAAACTCCTTTATTATTTCAATTTCATCCTCCGTATCACCGGGGAATGAATTGATGGCCACTACAGGATGCAAACCAAACTTCAGGATATTTTCTATATGCTTTCCGAGGTTTGGTAAACCATGGGTAACGGCTTCAGGATTTGGAGTTTTTAATTCTTTCTTAGGAGCTCCGCCATGATGACGTAACGCTCTTACAGTAGCTACGAGCACCACCGCTTCAGGCTTAAGACCTGCGGCTACACATTTGATATCAAAAAACTTCTCAGCTCCAAGGTCAGCAGCAAAACCTGCTTCTGTAACCACATAATCTGCTACAGACAAACCCGTTTTCGTTGCCAGTATAGAATTGGTCCCCTGTGCGATACTTGCGAATGGTCCTCCATGAATAATCACAGGGTTTCCTTCGAGTGTTTGAACGAGATTGGGTTTAATAGCATCTTTCAGAAGTACTGCCATAGCCCCAACAGCCTGCAGGTCTCTTGCAAATACAGGTTCTCCATCATAAGTGCTGCCTATATAAATATTACCCAGCTTTCTCTTAAGATCTTCAAAGTCTTTAGCCAGGCAGAGGATAGCCATGATCTCAGAAGCGGGAGTGATATTAAATCCATCCTCACGGGGAACTCCATTGGTGGTACCTCCCAAACCAACTATGATGTGTCGCAGGGCGCGGTCGTTCATATCCATGACACGCTTCCACACGATGGTACGGGGATCTAAGGTTAATCCATTCTTCCGGTGCTGCAGTTGATTATCTATCATCGCTGCCAACAGGTTATTGGCACGTTCTACAGCAGCAAAATCACCGGTAAAGTGCAGGTTAATATCTTCCATAGGAATAACCTGCGCATAGCCCCCACCGGCAGCTCCTCCCTTCATTCCAAATACAGGTCCTAAGGAAGGTTCTCTTAAGGCGGCTACTGCCTTCTTACCAATCTTGTTCAGTCCATCCGTTAAGCCTATACTCATAGTGGTTTTACCCTCACCGGCAGGAGTAGGCGTCATGGCAGAAACTAAAATGAGATGATGTTGGCTTATCTTTTCTTCATCAATAAGATCCAGCGGGAGTTTAGCTTTAAATTTCCCAAAGTATTCTAACTGGTCTTCATCGATACCGATTTTTAATGCAATTTCTTTGATGTGTTGAATAGGGGCAGATTGAGCTATCTCAATGTCAGGAGGTACAGCAAGCATATACTTTCATTTAGCAAGTACTGCAACTTAGTACCGCCGCCTCTTTATTTTAATGATTGTAATCATCGGAAGTACTTATAATAATCATGATTACCCCTGGTGAATAATCGAAATGTGGATTTATTCTATCGCATAAGCTTCCTGGCTGGACATTTTACGCTTGCTATCAGTAATCACTGCATCCTTTGCCACCCTGTTCCTGTCTGCCAGGAATCCTAAAATAACGAAGAGCCACATGGCTTCTCCTGCCCATGCCACTGCATTTACGGATGGTGGCGGAGGTGAGAAAAGGTTGGCGATATGAGATATGACCAGTAAAGCAATAAGCACATATAACCACATGCTGCCGGCAAGATTCTTTGGCTTTGTAGCCCCCATGTATAATAAGATCCCGCCGACAAACAGGGAACCTTCAATAATACCTGTGATGATGGGAAACTTCCACATTGCAAGGCCCAGCATAATACTGCTTCCCGGGTATAAGGGCATGTCGGGCAGGTGAACCAGCAGGTCCAATACCCAATGGCTGAAAACAGCTAATCCCAGTATAACAGCATGCGTCCTGTTCTTTTTAAACAGCCAGTACACAACTCCAAAAGCGAAGGACCAGGCTAAAGCCATTACCATACTATGCGAATAGGGATAATCAGTAAACACCAGGGGCACAGGAGCCGTTTGTGAACCGGCAATCTCCACATGCTCTACGTTCAACAACAGCAGTGTTGGCCAAAGCAGATCAAGAAATTGCACTGCCAGGAAGAGAACACCAAGGGAGATGGCAGGAGTTACTTTTTTTATGGAGAACGCGGCTCCGTAATGTCCTATAAACATAAGCTTCGTTTGTCTGGTGAGCGCATTATTTACAATAACAAATCTACTCAATAGTTAACCAATATCTTTGATCCAGGTATATAACTTATGAGCCGGGTTTTAGCATTGAGCAGTTCACGTGTTGGTAATAGCGGTTACCTCGAAAAAGCCACACCATTGATCAGGGATTTTATTGGTACAAACAGGTTGAAAGCGGCATTTATACCTTTTGCTGCTGTAGCTAAAAGTTATGATGAATACCTGGGAACGGTAAGGCAGGGACTTTCTGATCTACCTTACGATATTGACGTGGTAAAAGATACCAGTGATTTCGATTTATTGAACGGGGCAGACATGATCATGGTAGGTGGTGGAAATACATTCAAGCTGCTGCATAACCTTTATGAGCTGGAATTGATCCACCTAATTATCGGGAAAGTTCTGAATGGAACTCCTTACATCGGCTGGAGTGCAGGCGCCAATATAACCGGTCTTTCCCTTAGCACAACCAATGATATGCCTATCATACAACCGGAAAGTTTTAATGCCCTCGGGTTACTGCCTTTCCAAATCAATCCTCATTACCTCAATGAAGTAAAGGAAAGTTTCAATGGTGAAACCCGGGATCAGCGTATTGAGGAATTTATAATGCTAAACCCGGGAATACCAGTCGTTGGCATACCTGAAGGCAGTGCTCTTATACTGGAGGGTTCTTCCCTGCAATATGCAGGACCATCACCCGCTGCGCTCTTCCAGGCAAATGAACAAGGGAAACCTTTAAAATCAGAAATTGCACCGTCAGTAGACCTGTCCTGGTTATTGCACCCGCAGAATGTGTCCTATTGAAAACTCTTTTGTCACAAAAAAAGAAGATCCATTCGTGTGAATGGATCTCCAATTAAAAACTATTAACCTTAACTGTTTGCGGTAACTCCCACCACGGCTCTCTGGTTTACATTTCCTACTGCTAAAGATGTAAGCTGATCGTCCGTATCCTGTTCCTCCAGTAGTGTTTGCTGGAGAAGCTGGGCAACGTCCACCATACCCAATTGTTCGGCATAGGTACGAGTGGTTCCGTAAGCTGCCATTTCATAGTGTTCAATCTTCTGAGCCACTCCAATAATAGCAGCATCCATCACCTGGGGTTCCATATCCACAGACATTACCTTCTCTCCTTCCTCTATTAACCCTTCTATTCCCTTACATTTATCACTTGGCCCAAAAAGCGTCTCCAATATTCCACCGCTTTCCCCGGACTCCTCCATATTGCCGATCATTTGTTTCACACTTGTAAGCCTGTCCTTTTGTCTTTTAGTCACCTCGAGGTGTTGCTCCAACACTCCTTTCAATGCCGGGTTCGCGGCTTTCCCTATCATTGATGGCAGAGCCTCTATGATCTGTTCTTCTGCGGAACATATGTTTCGCACTTCATACATCAACAGGTCTCTTAAACGACGCATCGTATCCATATTCTATCTTTTTGATGATACC
>JBLNAY010000114.1:0-3026 GCA_050259715.1 Candidatus Dadabacteria bacterium | reverse complement strand
GATCGCTGCTAATGGTAGCAGCAGCATGGTGAACAGTTACCTGCAGTGGAAATGGAATTTATCAAACAGGTTAATGTTGCTTACAGGTGTGCATGCGCAGTATCTTTTTTTGAATGATACTAGATCTGTTGATCCCCGCCTTGCATTAAAATGGAATGCCGGCAATCACCAGTATTTCAATGTGGGCCTTGGGCAACATTCTCAAATGCAACCATTAGGAAACTACTTTGCGCGGGTCAGGGTGGGAACAGATACGATTACTGCCAACAAAGGCATGGATCTCAGTAAGGCGCATCATCTTGTCTTTGGATATACCAATCACCTTTCCATTAACTGGTATTTCAAAACAGAACTCTATTATCAATGGCTATATAATATTCCTGTCACTGCCGGAAGGAGCACCAGTTTTAGTATGATGAACCAGGATGATGATTATGTAATTGATAAACTGCAAAATACCGGCAAGGGCAAAAACTATGGTGTGGAGTTAACGGTTGAAAGGTCGTGGAATGACCTTTTTTACATGATCGCTACGGCGAGTCTTTACCAATCGAAATACCTTCCTTCCGATAACGTATGGAGAAATACACGTTTCAACTCAAACACGGGATTCACCTTTTTGACAGGCAAAGAATGGATGTTTAAAAACACGAAACGGCCAACTTCTTTTACCGCAGACATCAGGTTAGTCCAAAATGGCGGTGTGAGAGTCACTCCCATTGACCTTGTTAAATCAATACAACAGAAAAAAACTGTGTTTGATAATACCCGCATTTACGGCGAAAAGCTACAGGACTTTTTCCGTGCGGACTTGCAGGTGGCCTGGAAAACACAGTTCAGGAGAATGACTTTCAGTGTGCTTGCCGGGGTGCAAAACTTAACCGATCATGATAACCCTACCTCTCACTCCTTTGATGCCATAACAAATAAGATCACGTATAAGTATTTGTTAGGCCGAATACCCCTGTTTGCTATCAAGGCAGATTTTTAATACGGTAATTACACCAGGGGCTGAAACGCCAAATGCAGAACATTGCCTGTGATATTGCATCAGAATAGTAGGGCTCTTGCATAGCTATTACATACCGTTGATATGCGCTTGATATGCAGTTGATATGCAGTTGATACACTGTTAACTGCATATCAACTGCATATCAACTGCGTGTTAACTCCGTATCAACTGCATATCACTTCCAATGCAGATCCATGAGATCATCGAAGGAGGTGTTATGTTATAGAGAAAAGTAAAAAGGATATACTGCCAGGTAGGTAGATAGATGCCAGCGAAAATGGATTATCCATTATTAAAGATTTTTTTGATTGCCGGACCTGAATCACTTATATTGATAAATAATAATTAGATATGAGACAATTCTTACTGGTGCTTGCTGTTATCTATTTATCAGTTTCGTGCAAGAAAGGTGATTCCGATAATGCCAATGTGCAATATGAATTTAGTTCGGATGTTCCTGCTACATATAAAATTGAATTTTCGTCCGACATTGACATGGTGCAGACAGAAAACTTTCAAGGAACATCCTGGTCTAAATCGGTAATAGCGAAACGCAATCCTGCCTTCGCAAATATTAGATTGGCCCGTATGGTGGCTTATGCACCTTCAGGCTGGGCAAATACAACCAATACGGCGCATGTGAATCTAAAGATCATTGTGGATGGTAATGTAAAAGTTAATAAAGATACCCTTATGACAGCTTCGAATGTGAACGTTGGTATTTTCGAGCTTATCTCGTTTTGATGAAGGCCTGTAAAGTTCGATCAGGCTTTTCATGTTGCTGGTGTATAGGAAACTGTTTAACTGTAAAATCCAAACTGTAGATGGTAAACAGTAAACAGTAAAATGTAAACCAGTTATTTACCAGCGATCTCCATCCAGCAAGTTGCCTATTGGCCCGAGAATACTACCTTCTTCTTTACGATGGGTAGTTCCATAAGAAAGTATCCTCCCTGCAAGGCGGCTAACGGGTAAGGATTGTATCCATACTTTTCCGGGCCCGGTAAGAGTAGCGAAGAATAATCCTTCCCCACCAAAGATGGTGTTCTTGATTCCACCGACAAACTGAATATCGTAGTTGATGCTTGATGTAAAGGCTACGATACAACCGGTATCTATCTTCAGCATCTCGCCGGCTGCCAGCTCGCGTTCCAGCACAAAGCCTCCTGCATGGCAAAAGGCAAGTCCGTCACCTTCCAGTTTTTCCATGATGAAACCTTCTCCTCCAAAGAGACCGGTGCCTAACTTGCGCTGGAACTCTATACCTATGCTAACCCCTTTTGCTGCACATAAGAAAGCATCTTTCTGGCATATGATCCTTCCTCCCAGTTCGGCGAGGTTTAACACGATGATCTTGCCTGCATAAGGAGCGGCGAAATAGACCTTCCTCTTGCTGGAGCCGATATTTGTAAAAGCAGTCATGAAGAGGCTTTCTCCTGTGAGAACCCGTTTACCTGCAGACATCAATTTTCCCAACAGCCCTTTCTGCTGACCACTGCCATCACCAAAGATGGTTTGCATCTGGATGCCGTCGTCCATCATCATAAAGGCGCCACTTTCTGCAATGGCGGTTTCTTCGGGATCCAGTTCAATCTCCACGCATTGCATTTCCTCTCCGAATATGCGGAAGTCTATATCGTGTGCCTGCTGGCTATAAGAATTCATAACGATTTTTAACCTAAGATACTAAGTAGCTTTAAATATAATTGGTAACTTTTACCTCTTAGCTATAGAGGCTTGTTATTCGATATAGTAAAACCAAAACATTTCGAAATGAAAAAGTTCTGCATTATCCTCGCAGCTTTGTTATTTACCAGCTTTCCTGCTGCCTACAGTCAAACCAAATTAGTAGAGAAGGTCACTAAAACAGGGGATCAGATTGTGATTCCTTATGAGAAGTATGTGCTTCCAAACGGTTTGACATTGATCGTTCATGAAGATCATAGTGACCCGATTGTTCATGTAGATGTTACCTATCATGTGGGATCAGCGAGAGAGGAGATCGGCAAATCGG
>JBLNAY010000113.1:0-4276 GCA_050259715.1 Candidatus Dadabacteria bacterium | reverse complement strand
CAGCAATGGTATGAATACTGGAAAGAGCAGAGGATGAAATGGCACCTGAGCCTGGGTATTCCTGCAGAGAAATATCGCTTCCATGATCACACCAAGCTGGCACACTATGCCGACGCCGCTTGTGATATAGAATATAATTTCCCGATCGGTTTCAAGGAAGTAGAGGGTATCCATTCCCGTACAGACTTTGACCTGAAAAACCACCAGGAGTATAGTCGTAAAAAGATGCAGTATTTCGACAATGAGATCAACCAGAACTATATTCCTTACGTGGTGGAAACTTCTATAGGTGTTGACCGGACGGTAATGATGGTGTTGAGCGAAGCCTACAAAGAAGAAGATCTAAGCACCGCAGATAAAAAAGATAGCAGGGTTGTTTTACAATTGCCGGCTCACCTGGCACCGATTAAACTGGCTATCCTCCCCTTAGTGAAGAAAGATGGCCTGCCGGAAATTGCCCGCAGTATTATGGATGAATGCAAACTGCATTTCCGTTGTTTCTACGAGGAAAAAGACACTATTGGCAAACGTTACAGGAGAATGGATGCCATAGGTACACCTTTTTGCGTAACAGTGGACCAGCAAACAAAAGAAGACAATACAGTTACTATCCGCTACAGGGATACTATGTTGCAGGAAAGGATTGCAATAAGTGAGATAAAGCAGAAAGTTGCTAATGCCCTCCTTCAATGAGGTGGGATTAAGGTGCATTTATCCTTCCTGAACTGGAGGGTCAGGAAGCGATTGAATTATTCCTGCCTCATACATTAATGTTTTCAATTAACACATTTCAAAAGTTACAGATAGGCGTGGCTAAAATGTGGAAACTTCTGGTACATTGATCAACAACTGCATGTGGAATGCGTTTCATTTACATTGTCATAATAAATCCATTTTGCACCTGAGACACAGCACTCTTATTAAATCATTGATCTAAATTGTTTTAATGGAAAATTTTATCCGATAAAACTCACTTCTGGCATAGAAGTTGGAAAATAAAAACAAGAAAGTAATAACTCAAAATATTTTAGTCGGACGGTTTAGGTTAAAGGGCTGGTATTCTTACCGGCCTTTTTTATTGGAGGGCATTAGAGTCTAATATGGAGAGTTTATCAAGGCTGCTGTAATAGAATTTGCCATTTTGTTTATACAGGACTACCAGCTCATTCTTCTTTAACTTTTCACTAACTTTTACAGAGGCTTTCCCCTCGATTGTGGTAACAGGTGTCAATTGCAAAACCATAGAGGAAGTTTTCGGTACCAATATCTCCTTTTTAGTTGTGATGGGCAGATTAGTGTTTTCCCGTACTACAGGGGAGACTACCTTTTTATAGGTGACGTTATAATGTTGACCATTTAGCCAGAGTTCTGATGGATATACTCTTGAACGGGATACCAGGTATAGATAGTAATTATAATTAGCTTCTTTATTGGTCCTGGTGACCTCTCCCTGTTCATTGGTCCTTGGAGCAGCCCCACGTGAAGAACCTTGCTTATAAGCATAGATCCGCGCTGAACCCCTTGTCTGGGCGTTGATGGCAACTGAAAATGCCAGCAGTGACAATAGGAGAAAGTATTTCATAATTCTAAGACTATATAATGGTGCATTTATCATAAACAAAATGATAAAAGTGCTCCATGGGGAGCACCTTTTTATTGTTTAATTACCTTTTGAATGTGCCTGTATTTGTTATCATCACTATAGATAGTCAACATATACGCGCCTTTAGGAAACCTGTCAAGGGGTACTGACCCATTAATATAAGGGGATTGGATTTGGTAGACCTTCTTTCCACTAAGATCAAGGAGTTGAATATTCAGCTTCTTTACTCCAATCATATTCCCTATTTCATATTGAACCCTGGATGAGGAAACCGTTGGGTAAACCGCTTTAATAAAGTTCCTGTCATTTGTTACAGGGTTTATGCCAGTTACAATGTTTAGATTAGGTGTACCGAGATAGGTATAATACATACCATTGCCATGAGTTCCTATAACCATCACATTATCAACGGGTCTGTAGGCGAGTGATTGAACAATAGCATAGTTAAAGACATTTGCCCCTTCACGTGACCATGTGGGATTGGTCATATTTGTGGTGCTATAAAGGCCAATTGAAGTCCCGACGTAATATTCAGTTACCGGATTACCTGCAGCGTCCTTCTTTACCACTATAGCACAGGAACGAATGGATGGAAGGGTCAGGTTTCCTTCAGCATTTACCCAGGTAGGCAGCACTGATTTGGCGTTCTTAGTCCACCAGATATTTATAACGCCATAGTTGGAAACTATCGCTAAAACCTCATTATCGTCATTGGGATTTACAGCAATATCATTTATGTTGCTGTTCGCAGTCATACCAATAGGGGTTATATCAGAAGGAGCTGTTGATGCCGATGCATTATGTGGATTGTCTAACCTATATATACGACCGCTATTTGCTCCTATATAAAGAGAGTGACTTGCATCGTAAGTACCTCTCGTAAATGCCAGTGCCCGGATGCTTATGTCAGTTCCAGCCGTAGGATTTGCAGGGTTCACAGCTGAACTTACACCTGTCATTTCTGTCCATCCTCCGGCAGAAACAGATGAAGCCGATGTCGTTCGGAATAGCCTGTTGTAGTTTACATAGTAAAGATCTTCAGTGTTATCAGGGTCTAATCTGAAATAAGTAATAAAATCGCCACCAGGTTCAGTTGAATAGTCCGGATTTTTAGTTAACCCATTTGGTTGTATCTCAGTCGCTCCGCTGGGGTTCTGGAAAGGCACCCTATAAACATGTCCCAGTTGGTAGCCGCCATATAGAAATTGATTAGGATCGGTAACACTAATCCTTGACAAACCCACTGAGCATCCGTCTCCTCCAACCACTGCCCGGGAATCATTACTATCAATAAGAGGAGTGAATATTTGAATTTTCTCCCTTAACCGGACTCCATTGTCCTGGGCTCCTCCGGCAAAGTTATTCCTGTCTTTTCCCGGATCCAGGGTAACATAATAATATTGAAGAGTTTGATAGCGGGGAACCTTGGTCCAACTTACAGGAGTAAAAATAAAACTGCCACTCCCTGCATTCACATTGAATGTTTTTCGAATTCCACCATCATCCGCCGCAATTGCCTCCTGGGGATCGGCAGGGTTGAAGGCAAGATCATGCAGGTCAGGATGGCCATTTGGGTATTGGGCAGCATTCGATAAACCTGCATACCCATTGATCCATGCTATACTGTTAGTAGTCGCAAAACCGTCAAATGATCGATAAAGATTTGTTCCGCCTATATATACAATGTTAGGATCTGAAGGTGACACCTTAACCAGCATGTCATAACCTCCCTGTACCGTTAAGGGATCCACTCCTTCCAGGTTCCCTGTTGGATAATCCGGCATATTAGCCGAACGGTTTGACCAGGTATAGCTGCCTCCGGAGATATCGAGGCGAAACAAGTCTGCTTCAGGCTTTGGGTTTGGACCTGATGCGGATTGTCCATTTTCATAATAGACATAAGCAATGTTAGGGTTTGAAGGAGCAAAAGTCAACAAAATCCTTTTTCCTGCCCTTGTGGGATCATTTCCTCTCCATCCATTTATAGAGTCAACGCCAATAGTCTGTCCTCCGGCAATACGTGTATAACTATTCTGGCTTCCTGTCTGGGAAATCCAAACTCCTCTTAAGGACGCATCCGGGTGACCTCCATTGAAGCCGACAAGAATATTACCGGTGCTACTTATACTTACATCAGTTTGGGAATTAACGGAATTCGGCGCAGTGGAAGTGCTTCCAAATACAGCCTGGAAAGAACTGCCCCCGTTTGTAGAACGGACAATTCTCTCGTAACAAGCGACATAAACATCTCCATTTAAGGGGTTAACGGCAATCCTACCCACGTAATCGAACCAGTTATCGAAGTTTTCATGAATTCCCAATCCGACTGTTGTTCCATTCAGATCTGTTATCGTAGAAGCTAGTTTGGTCCATGAGGCTCCATTATCTATAGACTTCCATATACCCAATCCCCTATAAGGTGCTCCTGATGCTGTGGCACTGTTTCCATTCTGTAACTCTCCACCGCCTGCATACCATGTATCGTGAAAGCCTGGTCGGGGGTCTTGTGCCAGGGCGGTAAAACTATGGATATCATTCTGGGGTGTCACCAGGGTCCACGTGTTTCCTCCATCAGCAGATCTCATGATCCCTCCACTAACGCAGCCGGAAATAATCACCTTAGTAGATCCATATCGAACATCATAAGCTACAGCCCTTGTGCGGCCACCTACA
>JBLNAY010000112.1:0-3099 GCA_050259715.1 Candidatus Dadabacteria bacterium | reverse complement strand
CAATAAAAAGTGACTGGAAATTATTGTTTTACATCAATTGCCACAACTTTTTAAATAGAGTTTTTTTAGTACCCCTTCAAACTTCAGTTCTTAGGTTGAATAAGCGCTTTTTTAAGTAAATAAAATTAAAGAATGAATATGAACACTGTTCATGAATAATAAAGAGGATCTTTGCTATACAACAGGTACAAAAATCACGCCAAACAGGTGTAATTGCAAATATAACATGTTTAAAGTCAAACAAATGGATCCAGACGCCATGGAAGAATCCGGCGCCAATTTTAAGAGTTATTTTATTTCCATGGTCACCGGCACAAGAAGGAGTTTCAAGATGTCTGACCTCCGGACAAATTTGAATAAACAGGCAAGTTCCAGTGATAACGTAAGGCTAATAAACGTAGTACAAAGCAAACCATTAAAGCAATGAGAGAAATCCAATCGCTTGACAATAAGTTTAAATAATTTCCTAAAACCACAATTAAAGCCCCTATAAGCGCTGCTGAAGCATAAATTTCTTTTTCTAATATTACGGGGACCCGATTTGCCAAAATGTCGCGCAATACGCCACCACCAACAGCTGTAGTAATTCCCAAAAGAACGGCAACCTCGGCATTATGGCCATAGGCAAGGCTTTTTTGTGCACCGGTGACCGCGAACAATGATAATCCCAATGCATCGAAGAGCAAGACTGGTTGGTTAAACCGTTTTACAAAAGAGTAAAAACCGATGGTCATTCCTGCAGCTGCAATTGCCGCAGCCAGATAATTCCAGTTGGTTAAACCAGCGGGCGGAATAGCTCCTATACAAAGATCACGGATAATTCCACCACCACAAGCAACGATGAAGGCAATGGCACAAATCCCAAATAAATCCATACCCCGTTGCTTTGCTGCTACCGCTCCGCTGATGGCAAATACAAAAGTTCCTGCCAGGTCAAGAAAATTGTAGAGTGAATGTAGTTTATCCATTATAACAGCCATTAGAGTGATTTAATCCAGCCATACTGTGGCAGCTGTCATCATAGCCTGCAAACCAGTCTTTAAGGTTGGATTAATTACCGGTGCAAACTTGGGAGAATGATTGCTGGGAATAGAATTTAGCTGATTGAGTTTTTTTGCTTCCAAATATGTTGTTGGATCTGTTCCACCAACAAACCAAAAAACATAAGGCACTTTCCAATTCCTCCCGAAAACACTGAAATCTTCACTGGCAGAAGCCGGTTGCGTTTCCTGCGATTTATCACCAAACTGAGCATTGAATGCTTCGGCTACTTTCGATGTAGCTACTGCATCATTCTGCGTTACTGGATAGCTGTCCAAGGTGGTAAATTCGGGGTCTCTTGGTGCATTGGATGCGGCGCATTCTGCACAACAGATCCGTTTAACCGCTGAAATTATTTGATCACGTACTCCATCGTCAAAAGTGCGGATATTCAATTTTAGGGTGGCTTCATCTGGAATAATATTCTCTTTGGTGCCTGCCTGCAAGGCCCCTATGGTGAGCACCGCATTTTCTATTGGAGCTATCTCGCGCGAAACAATGGTTTGTAATCGCATGGTGGTAGCCGCCGCCATAATTACAGGATCAATAGATGTTTGTGGTTGAGAACCATGTGCGCCACGTCCAAAAAGCTTAACTTTAAGACTGTTGCCGGCAGATAGTATGGCACCGCCACGATAGCCGACCGTGCCAGATTCGCCCACCATTACATGCTGTCCCAGAATGATTTCCGGCTTCGGGAAACGATCCATCATGCCATCATCCAACATACTTTGTGCACCAAGACCAACTTCTTCGCCAGGTTGAAAAACGATCATTAAAGTTCCTTTCCAGAGATCCCGGTGTTCAGAAAATAACCGTGCAGCACCCATTAACCACGTTACATGCAGATCATGCCCGCATACATGTGACACCCCGACCTCCATCCCTTCCGCATCTCTTGCTACTTTGGTACTTGCGTAAGGCAGTCCTGTAGCCTCTTTAACAGGAAGTGCATCCATATCGGCCCGAAGCATCACTACAGGACCTTTCCCATTCTTCATAAGGCCCACCACCCCGGTTACCCCTATGCCCGTGAAAACCTCATATTGATATTTGGTTAAATAATCTGCAGCAATTTTAGCCGTACGAAATTCCTGCATCGATAACTCGGGATTTCGATGAATATCTTTATAGATCTCTTCCAGTTCAGGAACCAACTTATCAATAAAGCTGTCCATTTTATTGTTGAAGGCTTTAATTTTAGCGATTTCCATATATTTATGTGTAAATTATGTATTGAAATTAAAAGTATACCTTCATATTGTCAAGCCATTTATTGCTTGCCCCCTTTTTCTACCGGTTCATCAGCAACAATTGTATTTGCTGTTGGCGACTGTGTTTCAATCAAATAATTTTCATTGCCATTATTGGCTATAACCTTTATCATGGTTGCTATTTTTTTTGGAGTGAAGGATAAGGAATAAATTCAGTGTCGTCTCCTTTTAATTTATCAAATGATTGTGTGATCCATTTTTGTTTTGCCTCATCAATGAGTTCTTTGCGTGAAGCCACGAAGTTCCAGTCAATCAATCGTTCTTCTGCAAATGGCTCACCACCAAAAATGTAGATGATGCTGTTGGCTTCAATGATAAATTCACATAAACTGCTTTCCATGGCTATCAATAATTGTTTGGACAGATAGATATTCCCGTCACTTTCAATACTGCCTTCCAGGATGTACAGCCCTGCTTCTCCATATAATTCATTGCCGATATTTACCCTTTGCCTTCTGCTGCTTTTTAACTCTATCATAAAAAGTTTACTATACACAGGCACGGCAGACAAATGCCCCAATGCTTGCCCTGCGATCAATTTAATTTGCAGCTCGTCTTCTGTCCATTCTGGTAGCTGATTTGCCTCAATATGAAAGAACTCCGGCTCCATTTGTTCCAATTCTTTAGGCAATGCTACCCAGATTTGCAAACCATGCATATTTTTACCGGAGTGCCTTAAATACTCAGGGGTGCGTTCTGAATGAACGATACCTTTTCCTGCTGTCATCCAGTTAACCGCGCCAGGCTTTATTTCTACTGCATTGCCCAACGTATCCCGGTGCAT
>JBLNAY010000111.1:0-4413 GCA_050259715.1 Candidatus Dadabacteria bacterium | reverse complement strand
GAACGAAAACTTATTTCTGTTTTCTCTGCATAGCTCGTTCGGCAGCTTCCACAATGTGTTTTGGGGTAAGACCATATTTCTCCAGCAACTGGTCGGGAGTGCCACTTTCACCAAAAGTGTCATTGGTGCCAACGTATTCAATTGGAATTGGAAAATGTTTAGCTGCTACTTGTGCCACAGCATCTCCCATACCTCCAAAGATGTTGTGTTCTTCAGCAGTTACAGCGCATTTCGTTTTTGTAATAGACGCGATCACCGCTTCTTCATCCAAAGGCTTCACTGTATGGAGGTTGATCACTTCCACGCTGATGCCTTTCTCCTGCAACAGAACTCCTGCCTGTATGGCTTGCCACACCAGGTGACCACAGGCAAAGATGCTCACATCAGTGCCTTCAGAAAACTTCTGTGCTTTGCCAATAACAAATTCGGCAGGGTTGCTGAATATAGGCCAGCTTGGACGACCAAAGCGTAAATAGACAGGTCCTTTGTATTCAGCCACTGCTAAAGTTGCGGCCTTGGTTTGATTGTAGTCGCAAGGAACAATAACGGTCATTCCAGGCAGCATTTTCATCATTCCTATATCTTCAAGTATCTGGTGAGTGGCGCCATCTTCTCCTAAAGTGACACCGGCATGGGAAGCACAGATCTTCACGTTTTTATTGCTATAAGCGACGCTCTGGCGAATCTGGTCATAAACCCTTCCTGTTGAGAAGTTAGCAAAGGTGCTGGTGAAAGGAATTTTTCCGCCAATGGTGAGACCTGCCGCAATACCGATCATATTAGCCTCAGCGATACCAACCTGTATAAATCTATCGGGATGATCTTTAGCAAATTGATTCAGCTTCATAGAGCCTGCCAGGTCAGCGGTCAGTGCCACAACGTTTGGATTTGATTTGCCTAATTCATTCATCGCGTCTCCAAATCCACTCCTTGTATCTTTTTTCCCGGATGGTTGTATATCTTTTAGCATCATGATAGAGATAGAATTTAAGTTGTATTTTTTTGTTTAATTAAGCTCAGAATTTGCTGAAGTAAAGAAATTTTCATCATCTTTTAGTTTCAATTCCCATTTCCATGCTGTGGACATCATTTCATCCAGCGTTCTGCCAGGATTCCACTGCAGGTCACTTTTAGCCTTATCATTGTTGGCATAAATCGCAATCACATCTCCGGGTCGGCGTGGACCTAATTCGTAATTCAATTTCAGGCCACTGACCTTTTCAAACGCATTGATTGCCTCCAGTACTGTTACGCCATTGCCTGTACCAAGGTTGAAGATTTCGATTCCTTTTTTATTTTGACCCTGCTCCAGGTATTGGATTGCTAAAGTATGCGCATGTGAAATATCAGAAACATGAATAAAATCACGAACGCAACTGCCATCCCTGGTGGGATAATCAGTACCGTAAACTTGCATTTTCGGTAATTTTCCTATTGCCGTTTGGGTGATCACAGGCACAAGGTTCTGCGGTTTCCCTATGGGCAGTTCACCGATCTGAATAGAAGGATGTGCCCCGACCGGATTAAAGTACCGGAGCAAAATAAATTGTGATTGGTTGGTCTTTTGAAATTGGGTAAGAATTTCTTCTCCCATTTGTTTTGTAGAGCCATAAGGTGATTCTGCAGGTTTGATAGGAGTTTCTTCAGTCACCATTTGGGTGTCCGGATTACCATAAACAGTGCAGGAAGATGAAAATACAAACCAGGGTGTTTTAAACTCCTGTACGCACTTCAATAGATTGATTAAGGAAACGAGGTTATTCTCATAATACATTAAAGGTTTCTCTACCGATTCACCCACCGCTTTATAAGCAGCAAAATGTATGATTCCTTTAATGTCCCTGTTCTCCTGGAAAATAGCACAGGTATCATCAAAATTGCATAGGTCAACTTTATAATTCTTAACTGCCTTTCCAGTGATTCTTTCTACTCCTTTCAATACAGCGGGATTGGATCGGGAATTATTATCTACGCTAATTACATCATAGCCATTTTCTACCAGGTCTACAAGGGTATGAGATCCAATATAGCCGCAACCTCCGGTCACTAAGATTTTCGCCATGCGCTAAATTTGAGCGCAAAACTCGGAAATAAAGCTATTGGAACAACTTAGTAACGTAGAAAATTCCTGCTGCTAAGAGGGCGCTCACAGGTATAGTGAGTACCCAGGCCCAAACCAGGTTGATTGTGACACCCCATCTTACTGCCGATAAACGTTTGGTGGCACCAACTCCCATGATAGAACCGGCAATGGTGTGAGTAGAGCTCACCGGAATCTTAAAAGCTTCTGTTGCAAACATGGTGATGGCACCTGCAGTTTCAGCAGCTACACCTTCGAAGGGTGTTACCTTTGTTATCTTTGTTCCCATGGTTTTAATGATCTTCCAACCGCCACTCATAGTTCCCAAAGATATAGCTGTATAACAGGACAAAGGCACCCAGTAAGGCATCTGTGAAAAGTCGCTAATGGTGCCATGGGCAATGAGAGCGGCGGTTATTATACCCATAACTTTTTGTGCATCATTTCCCCCGTGGCCAATGCTGAATGCTGCAGATGAAACTAATTGCAATCGTTTAAACCACACATTGGTTCGGTGGGCATTCAAAGAACTCATAAAGAACGTAAACACGGCAAATACCAGAAGGATGAAGGCTAACAGGAACCACTTGAAATTGCTGGGAGCAAAGAGCACTTTCAGGGCATAAGATTCATAATGTGTCTTCAGTTTTGCAGGATCGGTTTCTATAGTACTGAACATAAACCATGCAACCAAACCTATAATGATCAGAGACACTATTTTAGGCAATATGTCTTTCCTGAAGGAAAGAAGAAACCATAAGGAAATGATAAAGGCGATCAGCATACCAACCAATGGAGCCAGGATGATGAAGCTTGCCGTTTTAATGATAGGATCGGAATTGATCGCATGCCAACCGGCATTTGCAATACCTGCACCTGCAAATCCACCAATAAGAGTATGAGAAGAGGAAGACGGAATACCAAACCACCAGGTAAGCAGGTTCCATGCAATCGCGGCCAGTAAACCGGATAATACAACCCATAAAGTGATATCTGTTTCCTTTACGGTTTTTGAAATGGTGTTTGCAACATTGTGATCCTTGAATATAAAAAAGGCAGCGAAATTGAAGATAGCTGCCCATAATACCGCTTGGAAGGGCGTTAGTACTTTGGTAGAAACTACAGTTGCTATGGAATTCGCCGCATCATGAAAACCGTTAATGAAATCAAATATCAATGCCAGGATTATAATGACAATTAAGAAGCTCATATCAAATAAAATAGATTAGTATCTAAACGGGTTGAAGCAATGTTGTTCATACCTATAAGTGCATGAATTGCAGCTTTATATTATGCGTATTTCACTATTATAGATTCGATCACATTAGCTGCATCCTCACATTTGTCTGTAGCGCTCTCCAGCACCTGGTAGATCTCTCTTTTCTTGATGACTTCTTTTGCATCCGGCTCCACTGCAAAGAGCCTTTCGATGCTCATGTCGAAAATGTCATCTGCTTCATTTTCAAGGCTGTTGATTTTTACCAGCGAATCGGTGATCATGCGCATATTTCTCATGTTTCTTAATTCACCAACAGCTTTCCTCACCTCGTTGGTGCTTTGAACCACTATTTCAGCCAGTTTGTGAATACCAATGTCATTTGGATTAACACGGTAGAAATTGATCTTTTTAGCCGAAGCGAAAATAAAATCAGCGATATCATCGAGAGCAGAAGCGAGGTAATGTATATCTTCCCGATCAAAAGGTGTGATAAAGTTGCGTCCTAATTCCGTGAAAAGAAGGTGGGTCAGTTCGTCATTAGCATGTTCCACATCTTCCATCTGGCTAATAAGGCTTTGCCTTTTATCGAAGTCGGATTCTGCTGTTACCTGCACCAGTAAAGCACCCATCTGCTTTACATTGTCAGCACTTTTTTCGAATAATTCGTAAAAAACTTTGTTTTTTGGTGCAAGTAATCTCGCGAAGATGTTCATATGTCGTTATTTAATAAGTGAGGCGAAGTTAATTGCTTACCTCCCCAGACACTAATAAAAAAGAGAACTTAATAATAACTTAATATTCGATCACGTCATCACAGATTCATAAACCATGCTAAAAGGAAACTGCTCTGCAGGAATATACTGATGAATTGAGAGATGATCTTACATTAAGAATAGTGTTTAACTTTTAAAATTGACGATTATTATAGTTGTTGTAATACATAGAAAAAGCGGGCACTTGCCCGCTTTCTTTTATTAATAACCGTTAAGAAATGTATTAGAATCCAACAACAGCTTCAACAACTACACCATGGAACTTTCCGCCATTACGAACATCTGTTGGTAAGAAGTTTTTGTATTCCTGGTTTACATATTCACCTTTCAACTCTACACTC
>JBLNAY010000110.1:0-20569 GCA_050259715.1 Candidatus Dadabacteria bacterium | reverse complement strand
TACTGAAGCAAAAAACCTTTGTTACCAATTCAGAAGAAAAGATCAAAGCCGCAGGGCAGGAAATTCCTTCTCACTCCAGGATGACAACTACTATTACCGTGAAAAGTGTATAATCGTGATGCTTGTAAAACATCAGCAGCATTCTTTAGAGAATGTATTTAGTGTTAACTTATGATATTTAAAAGTCCGCTTCTCAGCGGACTTTTGATTTTATAGAACTTCAATTTGATTCTTTAACAGGTCTTCAAATTCATCTCTCTTACGTATCAGTAATGCTTCCCCATCCTTCACCATCACTTCAGCAGGTTTTAACCGTGAATTGAAGTTGGAGGACATTTCAAATCCATACGCTCCCGCATTGTAGAATATTAAAAAATCACCCTCCCTGATTTCACTGATCTTACGGTCCCAGGCAAAAGTATCTGTCTCGCATATATGACCCACAACAGTATAGATACGAGGGTTTCCAAAAGGATTACTGGCGTTCTCAATACGGTGATATGATTCATAGAACATTGGGCGAATGAGGTGATTAAACCCACTATTCACCCCGGCAAATACAGTTGCTGTTGTTTGCTTGATAACATTGCACTTTACTATAAAATAGCCTGCTTCACTGACGATGAACTTTCCTGGTTCAAACCATGCCTCAAGTTTCTTACCTTTTTCTTGCTCATATTTCTTAAATGCCTCACATACTTTCTCTCCAAGACTGAATACATCTGTTTGCACATCATCTTCATGATAGGGAACTTTAAATCCACTACCCAGGTCGACGAACGTAATATCAGGAAAATGTTCTGCCACTTCAAACATAATTTCGAGTCCGGCAATGAAAACATTTACATCCTTAATGTCACTCCCTGTGTGCATATGTATACCAATAACTTTCAATCCTGTGGATTGAACAATCCTTTCTATGTGACGCATCTGGTGCACACTAATCCCAAACTTGCTATCAATATGCCCTGTAGATATCTTGTAATTACCCCCACCCATTATGTGTGGATTGAAACGAATGCAAATAGGGTACGAGCCTCCATACTTATTTCCAAACTGCTCGAGAATAGAGATGTTATCTATATTCAGGATGACTCCCAGGTTTTTTCCTTCTTCCACTTCAGAAAAATCAACACAGTTGGGTGTAAATAAAATCCTGTCTGGTGTAAAGCCTGCCTTCAATGCAAGCTTCACCTCGTTAATGCTTACGGTGTCTACGCTGGCACCCAAGCTATTGATGTATTTTAGAATATTAATATTGGTCAGTGCTTTACAAGCATAGAAAAAACGGGTGCTGCAGCTGCTGAATGCTTTTTGCAGCGTTTCATATTGTTCTTTGATCTTTTCAGCATGATAAACATATAAGGGAGTGCCGAAACGTTCAGCTAGTTCCTGTAATTGAGAATGTGATAGACTTGGTGTCATGTAAATCTGTTCTAAAGTTTTTGAAAATTAGTAAACCAGTTAAAGCAGGAAATTATGATGGCAGGTCCTCTCCGGGAGCTTCCTCACCATCGCTTCGTTTCGATTTATCTTCTGTGTTTTCATCCTTCTCTTCACTTGGAGCATCTTCACCTGTTTGTCCTAAATCATCTTGTGAATTAGCAGATTCTTCACCAGGTAATCTTTCTTCAACTTCACTATTATCTTCAGTAGAAGAGCCCTGGAAGTTATGACCATTCAGTTCTGTCTCGTCGCCAGGTGCACCGATTGGTTCAATAAGTTCGCCGTTAGGAGAAACTGCCAGTGTTTCGCTTTGTTCAAATTCGGTATGATGAACAATAGTAGGTTCTACTATCTGGTCCGCCAGCACTTCACGTATCTTAGGAAGGTCTTCAGGTGAATTAATACCGAAATAGTCCATGAAGCTTTTAGATGTTGCGTAAACCAATGGATGCCCCGGAAGCTTTTCATTTCTTCCCGAGATCACAATCAATTCCTTCTCTAATAACTTCTGAACACTATAGTCGGAACTCACCCCCCGAATGGCTTCTATTTCTCCCTTGGTTATCGGTTGCTTGTAAGCTATGATAGCTAAAGTTTCAAGTGCTGCCGCTGACAGGCGCTTCAGGAATTTCTCACCATTTAATTGTGCCACTGTTTTATGGAATTCCCTTTTTGTAAGGAACTGCCATCCGCCACCGCTTTGTTTTACTTCAAAGGGATAAAATTCGGAGTTGTATTTTTCAACAATACCCTCGATAGCCGTAGACACTTGTTCCTCCACAATCTTATCTTCCATAAAGCTAAAGGCCTGGTTAATAAGATCAGTGATCTCAGTAGCAGTAAGCGGTTTATCACTAGCGAAGATCAATGATTCAATATGCGGTATGAGATTAGCAATTTCCATAAATGGCCCCCGTCTCCCTAAAGGGTAGACTTAGGATTATGAGTTTTATAATTCTTAGGCAGCTTGCTTGTGCAAGTGATACCATGATTGTGATTTAAAACCTGCAATATACAAACTGGAAGATAAAAGTGATTATTAGCAACAGTTTACTTTACAATATGTGTCAATGGAAGAACATCAGCACCTGAGTTCCCCCTTTATGGCGTGAGAGATTTTACCCCTGCAACGCCGCCGCACCACTAACAATCTCTGACAACTCAGTAGTGATAGCTGCCTGCCTTGCCCTGTTATAGGTTATCTTCAATGCACGCAGAAGCTCATTGGCATTCTCTGTCGCCTTATCCATCGCTGTCATGCGCGCACCATGCTCTGATGCGTGTGCATCCAATACAGCTTTGAACAGTTGTGTATTCAGGATCTTTGGCATTAACTCCGCAATCAGTTCCTCTTCATTTGGATCGAAGATGAAGTCAGCTTTCGTTGCTTTACCTGCATGGACAACCTTTGGAATGGGAAGGAATTGTTCGACTACAAAATTCTGGGTAGCTGCATTTTTAAACTGGCTGTACACCAACTCTATGCGGTCGTATGCTTTACCTTGAAACGCCCTTACTGCAGCCTGTGAAGCCTTTTGAACATTGTCAAAGGTCAGGTGATGGAAGATATCACGGTAGGAGTCGTTAACATTAAAGTTGTTCTTGGTAAAATGTTCCCATCCTTTTTTACCAATGGTCCATATACTCACATTCCCTTTTGCTAATGCGGAAGAATAATGCTCCCGTATGGTTTGCTTAGCCAGCTTGATCACATTGGCGTTATAAGCTCCCGCCAGACCACGGTCAGAAGTAATAACAATAAAAAGTATCCTCTCAACAGGTCTTTCAACAGATAAAGCCTTAGAGCTTTCCACATCAGTATTGCTTACAATGTTACTAAGCATTTCCTGCAGCTTCCTGGCATAAGGACGCATTTGTATGATAGCATCTTGTGCACGGCGCAATTTGGCAGCACTCACCATCTTCATAGCTTTAGTGATCTGCTGTGTGCTCTGAACCGATTTAATCCTGTTTCTTACTTCTTTTAACTGGCCAGCCATTTGAGTTTGGGGTTTTGTTTTTGGAGTTTGTCATTTTAAGTCTCTTATCCCCTCCAAAATCGGCCGCAAAAGTACAGCACCAGGTTCATACTTCCATACATCAGCAGTTTTTAGCGTTTAGTTTGCTAATGGATCATAACGATGATTAAGATCAACTTTATTATATTCTTCGATTGGATCTGGTCTTTTATAATTACTATGCCTATCAAGAGAATCATCCCCCAGGTAATATAGATCACTATTAAAGCAAAAGAGTAGTTCTCAACAGCAATCCCCTATCTACTTACTTTTATTGTTATCTCCCTCTCTTCTTCCATGGAGCTACGTTACTGCTTATATGCGGTTCACACGCAGTTGAGACGCTGTTGATATGCAGTTGATATGCAGTTAACAGTGTCTCAACTGCGTCTCAACTGCGTGTGAACTGTGTGTCAACAGTATCTACACTCTATGCCGGTTTTGATGCAGGTCAGAATATTATGGAAGAAAGCGAAAAAGAGCAAAAACACGAAGGTGCCGTTAAACAAAGATTAAATCAATGCCCTTACTTTTCAGCTCTCCAGCTGACAGGTAAGGCATGGTTAAATTGGTTTATCTTTGACGGCTCTGTCAAAATGGCTACTCAGTGGTATTAGCACTCTTTTTGACAAAGGAATCTAACAGTATTTAAAACAGTAATACCATATATAATTTATGATTGGTTTTATTCAGAAGATGTTTGGCGGCAGTAAGTCGGAAAAGGATGTAAAAGCGCTTCTCCCCCTTGTAGGTCAAATAAATGAACAATTCAATAGCTTCAAAAATCTAACTAACGACCAGTTACGTAATAAAACACAGGAGTTCAGGCAAAGGATCCAGGAGCATTTGAAAGATATAGATGAGGAAATTGCCAGGACCAACAAATCAGCAGAAGAACTTCCTTTCACCGACCTGGTTGGAAAAGATAATATTTATCACGAAGTTGACAGACTAAAGAAAGATCGGGACGCTAAGATTGAAGAGATCCTGAAAGAGTTGCTCCCTGAAGCTTTTGCAGTAGTAAAAGAAACAGCCCGCCGCTTTAAAGAAAATACCCAAATTGTTTCGAAAGCCACAGAGTTGGATAAAGAACTGGCTGTAACCAAAAACTATATAACGATAGATGGTGATAATGTCACCTATCAAAACACATGGACAGCAGCCGGGGGACAGGTTACCTGGAACATGGTGCACTATGATGTGCAGTTGATTGGTGGTATCGTTTTGCACCAGGGTAAGATTGCAGAAATGGCAACGGGTGAAGGTAAAACCCTCGTTTCAACTCTTCCCGCTTACCTGAATGCATTGGCTGGTGAGGGAGTTCACATAGTAACGGTGAATGACTACCTGGCACGTCGTGACCAGGAATGGAACGGTACATTATTCGAATGGCTGGGTTTAAGGGTAGATTGTATTGACAAACATGAGCCAAACAGTGAAGACCGGCGTAATGCTTACCTCGCGGATATCACCTATGGTACCAATAACGAATTTGGTTTCGATTACCTGAGGGATAATATGGTGCACACACCTGAAGAGATGGTGCAGCGTAAGCACCATTATGCCATGGTGGATGAGGTGGATAGCGTTTTAATTGATGACGCCCGTACTCCTTTGATTATTTCCGGGCCAGTTCCAAAAGGTGATGATCAGCAGTTTCACATCTTACGTCCAAGGGTCAGTCAGCTGGTGGAAGCACAGGAAAGGCTGGTGCGCGGTTTTCTTAACGAGGCCAAAAAACGTATTGCCGATGGTGATGATGATCCTAAGAGCGGTGGTCTTTTCCTGTTCAGAGCCTATAGGGGATTACCCAAGTATGGTCCTTTGATCAAGTACTTAAGTGAACCCGGAATTAAAGTAAAGCTGCAGAAGTCAGAAAACTATTACCTGGCCGACCAGCAACGTCATATGCCGGAAGTAGATGCTGAATTGCTCTTCCAGATAGATGAAAAGAATAAGTCAGTGGACCTTACCGATAAGGGTATCGCGATGATTACCAAGGCGGGAGAAGATCCGGAATTCTTCATTCTGCCGGATATCGGAGTTCGGCTCGCAGACATAGAAAAAGCCGAAATTCCGACTGAAGAAAAGCTTCACCAGAAAGAAGCCATATTAAATGAATATGCACAAAAGGCGGACAGGATCCACTCAGTGCAACAACTTTTGAAAGCTTTCACTTTGTTTGAAAAGGATGTTGAATACGTGGTTCTTGATGGAGCTGTTAAGATCGTGGATGAACAAACAGGACGTATTCTTGAAGGCAGAAGATATAGTGATGGCTTGCACCAGGCAATTGAATCAAAGGAAAACGTAAAGATAGAAGCTGCTACACAGACCTATGCGACTGTGACGTTGCAGAACTACTTCCGTATGTATCATAAACTCGCCGGTATGACCGGTACAGCGGAAACGGAAGCAGCGGAATTGTGGAGCATCTACAAGCTGGATGTTGTGACTATTCCAACCAACATCCCCGTTATTCGCCAGGATCAGCAGGACCTTGTTTATAAAACAAAAAGAGAGAAATTCAGATCAGTAATAGAGGAGATTGAGAAGTTGCGTAATGCAGGCAGGCCGGTGCTGGTAGGTACAACGTCCGTGGAAGTGAGTGAATTACTTAGCAGGATGCTGAGCGCTAAAAAGATCCCTCACAACGTATTGAACGCTAAACAACACGCCCGTGAAGCACAGATTGTGGCAGAAGCAGGTTTGTCCGGAGCTATAACCATAGCCACCAACATGGCGGGTCGTGGTACGGACATCAAACTTGGACAAGGGGTGAAAGAAGCAGGTGGTTTAGCCATCATCGGTACGGAACGGCATGAATCAAGACGTGTAGACAGGCAGTTACGTGGTCGTGCCGGTAGGCAGGGAGACCCGGGAACTTCGCAATTCTATGTGTCGCTGGAAGATGACCTGATGCGGATGTTCGGTAGCGAACGTATTGCAGGATTGATGGACCGTTTTGGTTACAAAGAAGGTGAAGTGATCCAGCATAGCATGATCACCAAATCTATCGAGCGGGCTCAAAGAAAAGTGGAAGAGAACAACTTCGGTATTCGTAAGCGTTTACTGGAGTATGATGACGTGATGAACAAGCAAAGGAATGCGATCTACGACAGGCGTAATCACGCATTGTTTGGTGAACGTCTGGCACTGGATATTGATAATGCGTTTTCAGTAACAGCAGAAGAAATTGCAGGAAGCTATAAAGCACAGGAAGACTATGAAGGATTTAAATTAGCCTGCATAGTAAATTTTGGTTTAGACTTCCCTATATCAGAGGATGAATTCAAGAGCATTGATGTAAATCCCCTGGCCGACCAGTTGTACGACCAGGCCATTGCTCATTATCAACAGCACAAAGAAGAAACCAGGAGACAGGCAGTTCCTGTATTTAAAAATATAAGGCAAACACAGGGAGCTCACATCGAGAATGTTGTAGTTCCATTCTATGATGGAAGAAAAGGTATTAACGTGTTAGTCAACCTGGATAAGACCCTTTCCACTGACGGAGTAGAGTTGTGCAATGCGATGGAAAGAAATATCACCCTCTCCATCATTGATGATAGCTGGAAGGAACACCTGCGTGCCATGGACGACCTGAAGCAAAGTGTTCAAACAGCTTACCTGGAACAGAAGGATCCATTGGTGATTTATAAAATGGAAGCTTATGACCTGTTTAAGAGAATGAGCAGTGAGTTGAATAAGGAGATCGTTTCGTTCTTGTGCCACTCGGCATTACCGGCACAGGAAGAAGCTCCAAAGCTCAGAGAAGGAAGGCAACAGAAGACCGATATGAGTAAGATGAAGGTGAACAAAGAAGAAATTGATGTGGCAGGACAGGATTATGGAGCCAATGAAAAAGACTATTTCGATCCTTCGGATGGTGATGTGGCAGTGAAGCAGGAGCCTATCAAGGTAGGTCCTAAGATCGGGAGAAACGATCCATGTCCTTGCGGAAGCGGTAAGAAGTACAAGCATTGCCATGGAAAGGATGCGGCATAAAGAAGTAACCAGGATTATACACAAATAGAAAAGCCTCCAACCGGAGGCTTTTTCATGTTGCAAGCAGTTATCAAAGAAGTTGCATCTGTTCTATGTCGGTGAGACCTTCTTCGGTCTCATTATATTCAACAAGAAAGTTATTCCTCCCATCCCCTATCACAATCTTTAAGAACTTTTGTTGCACCAGTTCAAGCATAGAAAGAAAAAGGAAGATGGCGTGAACCCTGTTTTCAGCTTCCTCAAAGACCTTTTCAAACGAAAGAGTTCTAATAGATCGGGCTTTTGAAATCAAATTAGATTTGGTATCCTCCATAGAGAAGTTGTATTGAACAACAGTATGCACCGGCCTGTTAAAGCGGTCGTGATAACGTTGCATCACCTTCTCAAAAGCCTTCATTAGCTTAAACATGGTGATCGTCTGCACTTCGGTGCCCTCGCTGGCTTCTTCCCCTATATAAGAAAGTTCTTTTTGGATATTTCCCCTTTTAACAAGGAGGATCCGTTCTGCTTCCATTTCAGCCATACGGGCTGCAGCTTCCTTATATTTTTTGTATTCAAGAATCTTGTCTACCAGTTCCTGCCTTGGATCGATTTCGTTACCTTCTGCATCAATCTCTTTACGTGGTAAAAGCATTTTTGCCTTGATGCGCATGAGGGTAGAAATAAAGAGAATAAATTCACTGGAAAGCTCAATGTTCAAAGCTTCCTGGGAATGGATGTAGTCGAGGAAGTCATTGATGATACCTGTAATAGGTATATTATAGATATCCAGTTCATCCCTTTCTATAAAGAAAAGGAGCAGGTCGAAGGGACCTTCAAACTGGGGCAATTTTATCTGGTAGGTGCTCAAAATAGATTATTTAACTAAAAAGTCCCTCCCACGGGACTTTACAAAACTAACAGAATGCAGCACATTTGAATTCCTAAATATCCACTTATGTTTATAAGTAAATGCTTACCTGGCTGAGGATTTGCCGCCTAAAGAATCTCTTATTTCCATTAATAGCTTCTCTGAAAGGGTATAGGTAGGTCCTTCCGGTACAACGGGTGCTTCTTTCTTCCTTTTCATTCTGTTCATTCCTTTTATTAATAAGAAAAGGGACATAGCTACCACCAGAAACTTGAGAATCGCTGCCAGGAAATTGCCATATTTAACAGTACCCCAGGTTAGTTTGTTGAGATCAGAAACTCCCGCAGCATTTAAAGCGGGTGTGAGGATGAGGGGAGTAATAACGTCATCAACAAGGGAGGCAATGATGGCACCAAAAGCAGCACCGATAATTACGGCAACAGCCAGGTCGACTACGTTGCCTTTGAGAGCAAACTCTCTGAATTCTTTCATAAAACTCATATAGTAGATGATTTGGTTTGCTTAAAGATACTCAAATACTCACATTATGTTTTCTGATCTTTCAACGGCGGATAGTCCATTTTTAATTCCTCCAGGGTATCAACGAGAGTTTTTGTGATCAGGTATTCCTTATACCAGTTCTGGTCTGCAGGCACAATCACCCATGGAACTTCATTGCAATTCTCAAAGACGTCTTCATACATCTGCATATACTTATCCCATTGTTTCGCTTCATCGAAATCTTTTGCATTGTACTTCCATCCCTTTTTGGGATCAGTCAACCGTTCATTCAAACGTTCCTGTTGTTCTTCCTGTGAGACATGCAGGTAAAATTTCAGAATTATAGTATTATTATGTTCCTTCAACAGTTTTTCAAAATGGTTGATAGCCTTGAATCTTTTTTTAGCTGTGTCATCATCACACCAGCCGTGAACACGGGTGATGAGGACATCCTCATAGTGGCTGCGATTGAAAACAGTTATCATTCCCCTGGCAGGTGCATTTCGGTGTATCCGCCATAAGAAATCATGATTCAGTTCCTCCGGTGTAGGTGCTTTGTAAGATACTACTGACACACCTTGTGGATTCACTCCACTGAATACATCACGGATAGCTCCGTCTTTACCGCTGGCATCCAGGCCCTGGATAACAACCAGCACTGAATATTTACCAGAAGCATATAAGAGGTTTTGCAGTTCCTCCAGCTTTTTTAAAAGCTTCATGTTTAATTCCTTGGTTTCAGACTTTTCGAAGTCTTTCGTAGCACGTGTAGAAATGTTGGGTAAAATAGCCATATGGAAATTTATGAAATTAAATTTCAAACCTTATGCACTTTTGCAAACTATGCCGGTAAAAAAGACGCTTAGCTGGATAATTTTTATATTCTTGTCGTGTACCTGGGGAAGTTCTTTTATACTGATGAAAGAAGGCGCTGAATATTTAACCGGTTGGCAGATTGCAGCAGTACGAATCTTTTCGGCAGGGCTCTTCTTCTGGCCATTTGCGGTTTTTCATTTCCAGAGCATACCGGTAAACAAAATACCTTTTGTGATACTCACAGGGATGCTCGGAAATTTCCTGCCCGCCTTTCTGTTTGCCATAGCTATAGATGCCAACGGAGAAAGTTCAATTGCTAGTATATTAAACTCCCTGACTCCCTTGTTTGTGGTATTAATTGGCTCTTTGTTCTTTAAAGTGTCTATACCAAATAAGAAACTCATTGGTGTGCTGGTAGGTTTCGTAGGCGTTGTGGTGCTTAGTGTATCAAAGGAGGCAATCAGTTTTAAAGACATAGGTTTTACGCTGTTGATATTGATTGCTACTATATTTTATGGTCTGAATGTAAACATCATAAGCGTGTACCTTAAGGGTATTGATTCTTTTAAGATCGCTACCGTATCTCTTGCCCTGATGAGCATACCTGCTGCATTTATAGTATGGAGATTAAAGGTTGTCCCACTAGCTCTTCACGATAAAGGAGTTCAGTTCTCAGTAGCTATGTCAGCACTGCTGGGAGTATTGGGAAGTTCAATTTCCACTGCTTTGTATTATGTACTGATAAGAAAAGCAGGAGGATTATTCGCCTCACTTGTCACATACGCCATTCCAATAGTGGCTATAGGTTGGGGCTTGTGGGCACATGAATCGGTAGGGCCATTGCAAATAGCATCTCTTGGAATTATTCTTTGTGGGGTTTATCTCGCGAACAGGTAAATAATAAAGACAAAGAGTACTGGTCGTTATTCGACCTTAAATTCAGTAGTTGCACTCAAAGGCTGCCCTGTTGCATCCAGCCCTTGAATCACGGCTATGTAGCTGCCCTTATTATCACCTGTATAGAAAGAAATCTTTTTTGAACTGACATCAGGTGTCCAGTAAAGTGTAGTCCTGAAGTCCGGTATCCGCGATTGCCTTCTTTCTTCAGTGGAATACTCAGGTGAATAAAACTGTCGCTGCAATAGTAGGCCTTCATAATCTATGGTGACGGCATTAGGGGAAGGTTCAAAACCTTCGAAGTTTCCCTGGTACGAAGTGAAGTTTGCCAGTGCATGGAAAATGGTAGGACCAATTACATAATTCTTCGTAAAAATATCCAGTCCTTTTAACTTCAAAGGGTCATAAGAGAAAATCACATTGGGATCGTGTAATGGCACACCATCAACAAGTACGATAATGCCCTGCTGGTAATGGGCACCATCTTCTTCGTTTAATAATTTAACACGCAGAGAAGTGCCGGTTCCTTTAACACCTACGTTGATTTCCCTTACGTATTCCCGAAGTACTTCTTCCATCGTTGTAAACCTTTTATAATCATCAAACTTATAATTGTATTGTGCACGCCCATAAAATGGAAGGGTGTCGCGCAGGAAAGGAACCGCAAAACGAGAAACACTATCCCCTGTGTACACATGTTGTGTTTGCATAGATATACTCCGGGTTTGCAGATTGTGTTGTGTTGATGGTTTCAGGGCTAATAACGGATATTCATTCAGGACGTAAGTTTCAGAAAATGGGCTCAGTATTTCAATCCTGTAAATAGTGTCTTTTAGATCTGTCGCTTGCACAATAATGTCCGATGCACCATAATAATCTTTGACCTGGAATTTCGCTATTCCCCGCTCATTTGTCAAGGCTGAATATAACTTGTAACTGGTACCTGGAATCGAAAGGAAAAGAGCTACTTCATTTACAGGAAGGTTGCTTTTAGGATCAGTTACCCTTGCTGTTATTTGATGGCCTGTGAGTTCAGGCAGGTAATCATTTTTGGAACGAGCATTCAGAAAAGTATCCCAATTGAAACGCCTCCAACCATTGGTCATCATAAGATAATCAGCTGCTCTTTTAACTTCTTCAGTCAACGGTGAAAAGTAATAGGACGGTTGTTCAATATCTCCTTTTAGTTCTGAAGTTAACCACGTATAAGCAATGATGTCTGCAGGTGAAGTAGTAGAAATAGAATCAACCTGGTAAACGGATAATGAAAGGCTACTTTGCTGTGACTTCAATGAATCAATAAATAAGTTGACTTGCTTTCTACCACCATATTTTTTTTGATCAGTGTTAATAGTTAATGCACCCTTACTTGCGGGCTGAACAAAATATAAGCGTTCACCAACAGGATGTTGTTCATTATCAAATATGGTGAACTGATTGATGCCGTGCCCGAGTTCAGATTTATTTATGTAAAAGCTGGAGATACCATTCTCCAATATAGCTTTTTTTGCAGTTGTCACCTTGTGCCTAACCTGTCCTAAGAGATAGATTTCAGGATAACCGGATTTGGTATTAGTGGATACTGTTAGTTTAAGACCGGATGGCACTTCTTCTACACTCATTACGTAACCTTTTTCATTTATCCCGTTAATAGGCTTTGTAACTAATGAACGGTCATCTGTAATAAAGACTACTTTATACTGATCCTGTTTTCGGGGGGTAAGATTAAAAGTTCCCCTGCCGAATTTATGAGGGCTGAAGATTGATATAGTATCATTATTTTGGTTCACCAAATATCCTTTGCCTTTCACCCCATTACCATAGTTATCGGTGATATGGTAAGCAATTCTTGAAGTGAGTCCCTCTACAAGGTTACCACCTTCAGGATATAGAACTAAGTTGTAAGCAGAGGATACAGGTTGCTGTTTATTATCGGGAGCCTTTAAAGGATTAACAATAGTTATGATCTTCTGGAAAAATGTTGCAGGACCATCATTTTTCATCCAATTGGTGTATGCCCTGAGGGTATAATATCCTGAGTTCACTGAGATGGGTAACTGAATAGATCCATCACCTCCCATTTCATTCATACCGATCTTGACCCGTGATACAGGAAGATTGTTATGATCCAGCACTTCCAGGTACGCGACTTTACTAACGTCAACTGGTTTATTGGAAAGTGCATCCATAGCGTAGACTTTAAACCAGATAATCTCCCCTGCAGTATAGAAATCTTTATCCGTGTGTACGTAGAGTTTCTCCTGTAATTCCTTAGTTTTCTCATTCAACTTCGACTGCACCATCGGCAGTACTGCCTGCTGCTGACTATAACCATTAGCTGATAAATAGAACAAACATGCAAGAGAAAATAGATGTTTATTTAACAATGTCATCTTTTAATACTTGTTTTTACCAGTATGACGGTTTTTGAATGGAACCTCCTCTCTTTGTACAATCAACACAGGTGGCTGGTGCAAAATAGTAAGCTACAAGGGACCCGGTTGGAGAATATTCAGCACCGTATGGTAAATAATATGGCACCCATTGTCTAATATCTTCAGGCTTGTTAGCTACCCTTTCAGTATTACAGTTTTGAAGAAAGCTCCAGTTAGCATCACCGGCAGTAATAAAAATTCTTTTCTGAGTAATTGTGGAAGCAGTAATAAAACCTATTACACCCTCTTCAGGGTTAGATATGCATTTAATATTACCTCTTAAATCGGAGGGTTGAGGGTCGAAGATAGTACCAATGCTCTCCGTATTCTTTTTCATAAGCTCATAAAAATCATATGCTTCCTTTGTCAACGCTTGCTGACGCAATAGTATACTGTAACGAACACTGATTTTCTCTGAACCATTGGGAATTAAAACTATAGGAGACTGGCTGATAACATCTGAAACCAGTTGAGCACTGGAACCAACATTAATTGTGTGCGAACTGCCATACTTCCAACATTTCCAGTATGTATATGCAGAAGGTACAATGGTTGATCCTCCGATCCATTCGTATTCGGCAGGAAAGTAGGAGTGTATCTCCCACGTTTCATCAAAATCCCATTTATAATAACGTGTTTTGTTTGATGCATCGTGACTATTTGCATAAATCATTACACCATCGACGTTCTTATTCCAGGTAATACTATCAATAGGTGGTGCTTCTTTTGCTACCACATAATCAGAGAGATATTCCTTATTATTACTTGTCTTTATTCTTAACCGGTATTCTTGCCCTTGCACCAGGCCAAGGTTGTTGTTTATGTAATTACCGTTGGCACTTTCAGCGAGGCTTAGGGAATTACCACTTCTATTTTCTACACTAACTTTTGCTTTAAGTTCTGGTTTGAACACTGCGCGATCATTAACTTTAATCGTTTTGGACAAGGTTATAGTCGTTGGTCCCGTTCCGGCATCCAGTACACCTTCTACTACCAATAACGACACATCAGTAGAGCGTAACACGATATCATACTTGTCTTTGCAACCTACCCAAAACAGCACAAACAACAATATTGTGATCTTCTTCATTTAAAAGTTGATGTTGAAGTTGACAAAAGGAATAGCACTGCCAAAAATGGAGAGCTTATACCCCTTTACTGATCCATTTTCAGAAACATAGTAAACAGAAAACGGATTCCTTCGGCCAGTGATATTGTAAATGCCAAAAGTCCAGGAGTTATGCGTCTTCTGTTTTACTTTATAATTACCATCCAGGTTCATCGAAAAATCAGAACGGAAGTAATCAGGTATGCGATACGAATTCCGATCCGAATATATCACCCTTTGGGATCCAGCGTAATAGTATTGTCCTATTGGCAGAGTTATTGGCCTACCGGTGCTATAGGTAATATTTAATGATAAACTGAATCGATGGTTCACCTTGAAATTGCCTACACAGGTAACATCTTTGGGTTTATCATAATTAGCAGGATACCAATCACCTCCATTAACCGGAACACCGAGAGTGGAATCATCCATCTGTAACAAAATGCGGGACCAGGTATAACTAATCCATCCATTCAGTTTACCTGTTGTCTTTTTAAGCATCACCTCTGCACCATACGCTTTACCTCTTGTATTCAGTACGTCAGTTTCGACATTATGGTTCATAACCAGCTTGGCACCGGGCTTATAATCAAGATAATCCCTGATTTTTTTATAATACACTTCGACTGATGTTTCGATAGTGTTTGATTTCAAGTTCTTGTAAAGACCCATAGATACCTGGGCACCTTGCTGGGGTTTAATATTCGGATCACTCAACTTCCATATATCTGTTGGCGCAATTGCCGTGGTGTTGGAAAGCATATGTAAGTACTGGCGCTGAGAATTATATCCTGCCTTGATCGAGAAACTTTCAGAAAGAGAATATCGCATTGCTAAACGGTATTCCGGTCCCTGGTAAGTATTAATGATCTTTCCGGAAGCAAAAGATTGTGTGTGTGTAAGTGTCGAAGGTTCCCTTGGCAAACCATGAGCATAATAATTCACCTCCTGTGGCCCTAAATAATTGTACATGGAGTAACGGATACCCGCGGTGAGCTGAATGTCATTTGAAATGGTATATTTTTCAGATATATAAGCTGCAGTTTCCAGGCCCTGTTCTGTTGGAACTACATCCGGGTTTACCAGCGATTGTTTACCCCTTGGCTGGAATGATCCCGGTGCAAGTGAATACTTTATTCCGCTTACTCCGAAATCAATAGTGTGATTTGTATTCAGAAAGAACGACAAGTCGGATTTAATATTTAACTGGTCGATGTTGAATCTAAGTGTATACGCATTCACGGGATTCTTATCACTATGTACGTTGTATATGTACCTGTCATACCCTGTAGAAAAGTAAGCAAGGAGCTTACTACTGAAATTGTGTTTCCATTTTAGGCCCAGGTTACGATTGCCATAGCCGTAGGTAGTATCACCTGTAAGCTTAAAAAGGTCATTACTGAAGTACCCCGTAAAATACAGATCATTTTTTGTGTTGATCTTATGGGTAATAGCAATGTTACCATCGTTGAATGAAGCCTTTGCCCTGTCATAGGGGTGTGGCAGTAGTTTTAATAACCAATTGGCATAGGTAGTACGGCCACCAGCTATAAAGGAAGTTTTATCTTTCGTGATAGGCCCCTCTACATTAAACCTGCTGGTCACAACACCAATACCGGCCGAACCTGTGTATGTTTTCTTATTCCCCTCCCTCAGGCCTATATCCAGAACAGAAGCCAAACGGCCACCGTACTTCGCAGGAATGCTGTTTTTGTATAACTCAATATCCTTTACCAGTTCAGGATTGAACGTTGAGAACATTCCAAAGAAATGGGATGGATTGTAAATGGTGAGCCCATTCAATAAGATAAGATTTTGATCTGCCGATCCACCACGTACATTAAAACCTGTACTTGCTTCTCCAACGGTTTTAACTCCCGGCAAGGTGAGAACAACTTTCATAACATCAGCCTCTCCAAAAACGGTAGGTACTCTACGGATAGCATCAATACTCAGCCTCTCAACACCCAACTGAACTCTATTCAGGTTAGCTACTCTCTGAGCAGATACAATAACTTCCTTCAGCACAGTAACTTTCTCCTTTACTTCAATATCCATCTGTCCATCACTGTATACTATCAACTGGTATTTGGAATCCTTCATCCCAATAGCCTGTACGTTCAGCGTGTATTTTCCTGTGGGGAGTTTAAGGCGATAGTAACCATATTGGTCAGTGATGGTCCCGATTGTCGGATGATCTATAAAAACAGAAGCATTAATCACAGGTTCTCCAGATCTTTCATTTCGAACATAACCAACAATCATAGCATTGGCTTGTCTTGAATTATTATTCTTTACTCCTATTTCATAGGTCTTCACTTCTGAAGTTACCTTTTTCACATCCCTGTTGTCAGTTAATATATTAGAAGCAACAGGATTCTCTGGCTTTTCAGTTGTATTCTGTTCGAAGAAACCGGCTGGTAAAGTTGTAAGAATCTGCACTTTCCTTGTAATGTATACCCGATCCTGGTCATCAATAGAGAAGCGTATATCCGTATTCTGAAAAGCCTGCTCCAGTACCCGGGTGAGGGGCTGATCTTTTACTGACAGGTTAATTCTTGTACTATCTAACTGCTTTATGTCGTAATAAAAGAAATAAGGTGTCTGCTGCTCTATCTGCCTGAAGAAAGCTTCGGCGGGCAATTGGTTAAAAGTGCCTGAAACAGTCATTTTCTTTTGTGCCGTCACAGTAATGCCAAACAGGATAAATGAGCAGAATAGTAAGGATAGCCGAACCATATCAATGACTTTAATGGCTGTTGTAATATTGAATAATCTCCGGGATGGCTGCAGCCTGGTTTCTTTTGAACTTGATCTTTTTACTTCTCAGGTAAGACCTGATTTCTCCTCTCTGCTCTTTCACTAACTCCAGGAGGTTTTGCTGCTTATTGATCGGGTAAAATGTCCCATCCTTCACGGCATAGTAAAGGTCCTTTTCAAGAAATTTTCTTTCGATCTGAGTTTGTCCAACCTTTTCTTCTATAAACTTCGAGTGTTTAATATATAATGAAATAGGTCCCTTGATAACCAAATGATATATACCCCGTGGAATGTGAAGAGAACTATCATCCAGGTAAACAAACCGATAATCCTGGAATGTAAAGGATTGAATGCGCGGGGTAAACAATGCCACCATAGTATATCCATTCGGATGACGCACAATGACCTGGTCTTCAACAAGGTTATATTTCAACTGTACATGAGGGTAAAAAATATCCCTGTAAATTATAGAACCGTTTTGCCAGTCTGACGTCTTATAATAGGCAATCCCCTCGATAGAGGGCAAATAACCTGAATGTTGCATTCCATTAAAAAGCGGATCATTAACGTCTACAGAATCCATAAATGAGTTTTGTGGATTGCTATAGGTTAGACTAAAGGGTGCTGTCCCCTGTTGACAAAAGGATAACTGCTCAAAAAGTACAGCTATGAGTACTAACAGTGACTTTCTCATTACTTAGTTTGGCGTGTACTATAATGTAAGGCAGCAATATACAATTTAAGAAAAATCCGGCTATCATGCTAACGGTATTCTTAAACGATAATTAACCTTGGAAACACAAATGGCTAACCGGGTGATTAGCCATTTTCAAAGACATTATAGTTAATTAATGATGAGTAGTTGGATATGAGAAATTCCATTTACCCCTATCTATACAGCCATAATTTCCTTTTCCTTACGTTCAAGATGCTTATCCACTAAGGCTATATACCTGTTTGTAACCTGCTGAACTTCATCTTCAGCATCTTTTGCAGCGTCTTCACTAAGCCCATTCTTCTGGGCTTTTTTGATACTTTCTACTGCATCCCTCCTGATATTACGGACAGCCACTTTGGTATGTTCACCTTCTCCCTGGCATCTTTTCACCAGTTCCTTTCTTCTTTCTTCAGTCAGTGGCGGCAGGAACAGGCGAATGATATTGCCATCATTTTGAGGATTAATTCCAATGTTGGAGTTTATGATAGCTCTTTCCATTGGCTGGAGCATCTTTTTCTCCCATGGAGTAATCGTTATGGTACGGGCATCAAGTACACTAATATTGCCTACCTGGTTTAAAGGGGTTGGTGAACCATAATAATCTACCATGATTCCATCCAGCATTTGAGGATTTGCTTTACCTGCTCTTATTTTACCAAGTTCAACTTCAAGGTGGCCAATGGCTTTATTCATAGAATCTTCAGCCATTTCTAATGTTAGTGCCACATCTTCTGGTGACATATATTTCTTATTTAATTAGCGCAAAACTAATAAACCAATAGATAATTAATAAAGACTATTGTTCGGCAGCGGCTACTTCAGTATTCAGGGCAACCACTTTAGTTGTTGATTGCAAAGCAGCGTCATTATTCGGTTGAAAAGAGGTGGAAATAACCAGTGTATCGGAAGACTTCCTGACGTACTTAAGTATGGCAATAAGTGTAAAGCAGATTGGAATGATCGCACTTAATAGCACTGTTGAACCCAATCCCCTTCCGAAATAGCTAACACCGATGAAACCTGCATTAGTGAGTACACAAATCAGGGTTACATGCCTGTGGTTAAGACCCCTGTCCAGCAAAAGATGATGGATATGGTTCCTGTCCGGGGAGAATGGAGATTTGCCTTTGAAAATCCGTATAGCAAATACCCTGAGAGTATCTAAAAGGGGAACTATTAAGATGGAAAAGCCTATAGCTACTGAAGATTCTATTGGGAAAGAACCTGCAGTTATGTCCGCAACCGTAATAAACTTAATAACAAGGATCGCGTTTACTAACCCGATCAGCAAGGAACCCGAGTCTCCCATAAAGATCTTTGCCGGATTGTAATTGAAGATCAAGAAGCCGCATAAACTGCCCGTCATTGCAAAAGCCAATATTGCATAGGCAGGCATATGAGCAACATAAAAGTAAAGTCCGAATATAGAGGTAGTCAAAATACCAAGACTGGCAGCCAGCCCGTCTACACCATCAATAAGGTTAAAGGCATTAATAACCACAATAACGGTCATGTATGTGAGAGCCAGGCTCCATCCTTCGGGTATCTGGTGAACCCCGAGGAACCCGTGCATACTATCGATTTGCACTCCGCCAAGGTGAATAATAATGGCAGCAGCCACTACCTGCCCGATAAACTTCTTGGTGGCAGAAAGCACAAGTATATCGTCTTTTACTCCCAGGAAAAACGTGAGTAAGGCTGCAGCAAAAAAGTATTGGAACTCTGGGTTTAGTTTATTGGTAATAGATAAAAGAAGACCAAGGATGAACCCAATAAAGATACCTACACCTCCAAGTGACGCTATAGGCCTTGAATGTAATTTCCGCCCATCCGGCATGTCGAAAAGTCTCTTTTCGTCTGCCACTTTAATAATGGCAGGAATTGCAAGGAATGTTACAAGAAAAGCTATGGTTCCGGCCAGGATCAAGTTCAACATTCAGCAGGGTTTTGCAGTGTACAAATTAATTTCATTCGCGCAGGTCTTTCATGGTTTAACTAGTATCAATTCCATGATACTATTGAACTTGGGTTTCAAAGATAAGAACTTACAGGAAACTTTTTCAACAAAAAGGTTGCACATTTGCAACTTCAGTTTCAAAGATTAAAAGAATGCAAGAAAACAACAAAAAACCTATGCCAAAGCTTACTGACATTGCTTCCCAGGTCAGAAGAGATATTCTTAGAATGGTACATGGAGCTCAAAGTGGACACCCCGGCGGTTCACTCGGATGTGCTGACTTTATGACTGCTCTTTACTTCCATATTATGCATTTTGACCCGTCGAATTTCGATATGGATGCCCGTAACGAGGATGCTTTTTTCCTCTCTAACGGTCATATATCCCCTGTTTTCTACTCTTGTCTTGCCCGTGCCGGCTATTTTGACACTAAGGAACTGGCTACTTTCCGGAAGATCGATTCCAGGCTGCAGGGACACCCTACTACACATGAGGGATTACCGGGAGTACGTGTTGCTTCTGGTTCATTAGGCCAGGGAATGAGTGTGGCTATAGGTGCTGCTCTGGCCAAGAAATTAAATAATGATCAAAGTGTAGTTTATTCTCTACACGGTGATGGCGAACTACAGGAAGGCCAAAACTGGGAGGCCATCATGTTTGCCCCTAATCATAATGTTGACAATCTTATCTCAACTATTGACTGGAATGGTCAGCAAATAGATGGACCTACTTATAAGGTTAATGACCTGAGAGATATAAAAGAGAAATTTGAAGCATTTGGCTGGGCTACTATGGAGATGAACGGAAACGACATGGACGAAGTAGTACATACACTGAATGAAGCAAAGTCTATGGTTGGTAAGGGTAAGCCAATAGCAATAATCATGAGAACCATTATGGGCAAAGGCGTTGAGTTCATGGAAAACGACCATAACTGGCACGGTGTGGCTCCCAATGATGAGCAGCTCAAAAAAGCCCTCGACCAGTTGCCTGAAACGCTTGGAGATTATTGAGTTCGAATTTCGTATTTGGAATTCGGTATTTGGAATTGGGAA
>JBLNAY010000109.1:0-35179 GCA_050259715.1 Candidatus Dadabacteria bacterium | reverse complement strand
TTAATGGCAATCTCGGTGGTGGCACTCTTAGCAATGGAAGTCCGGCAGCGAATGGCAGGATCAACAACAATTTTAGTCTGAAGAATGGATGGTCTGCCGAATTGAATGGTATGGTTAACAGTGGTGGAAGAAATGGTTATATGGTTATGAATCCAAATTGGGAGTTGTCCACAGGTGTTCAGAAATCACTAATGAAAGGAAAAGGATCCCTAAAGTTGAATGTCACTGATATTTTCTGGACTAACCTGCCAAAGGCCACTATTACTTACGAAGGTAGCTATGTGGAACACTGGCATGCAAACCGTGATTCCAGGAAAGCAACTTTAAGCTTCACTTATCGATTTGGTAACAATAAGGTAGAAGGAGCAAGAAAGAGAACTACGGCATCTGAGGAAGAAAGGCAAAGAGCCGGTGGAAATTGATAGCTCTGTTGGTCATTTTAGAAGGATAAGGTTAGCTGGTAAAAAGCCCTCATAAGTGAGGGCTTTTTTGTTACCTCTTTTTCTAACCAGGCTATCGCACGGAACCATATTGGTATTTGTATTGCGCTTCTATTGATCTAGTATAGGGTTCCCATACCGTTTAAACGGCTTTAGAACGGCTTTAGCAGGGTGTAAAGCCGTTATAAAGCCGTTATAAAGCCGTTATAAAGCCGTTCAAACTCTTAGGGAACTCCATGGTAACCCTATGTAAAATCAATAGGAACGGAATGTATGGTCTATAGTGAAAAACATGATACAACCAGGAGTTATGCTTACTTAAAGTACTTAGGAGCCTCACTCCGTAACTTCAGCAATTTCAGATGCGGCTGGATGATTGCAATACTGTGCGAACCTATAAACTCCCTGACGTGTTTATAGAAGTGGCTGTAATCGTAATATCCAAAAGTGGCATAGTGAAAATCAGCAGGATTATTTACCAGGCATTCTATTGCTTTCCGGATGCGAAGCAGCTGCAAAGCATTCTTAGTGGAAATGCTGGTAGTCGCTTCAAAGTAGCGCTGTAGTGTGCGGGAACTGATGGAGTATTTCCTTGATAGTTCCTCGATAGAGAAATTGAACCTTCCATTCTCAATATTTTCGTGAAGAATTTCTGTAACAACTTTCACCTGTTTCATTGACCCTTCATATTTATGAATAATGCCTTCATAGTATGCAGTAGCAATAGCTACCCTCTCATTGAAACCGGAAGCAGATTTAATTTGCGCAATAATATTCCTGTCAATCAGGTATGAAAGTGGGAAGATATATTCTTTGTATTCAGAAAAGTTGATCTTTTTTTCAAAGATGATGGGAGAGACATTGAATTTAATTCCAAAGATCTTGTTACCTGTGGAGTGATGACAGATCATCTTTTTATCGCGAGGTAGAAAACCGTCTGATTTCATCTCGAACTTTTCATCACCGAGTTGCATGACGAAAGGAGTGCCGAGGTTGATCAGGTAGGTATAACCCACATTAGGGAACAGTGCATCTGAGAAGCCCTCAGGGTATTGCTTATACAGTTCATCGAAGTCCGTTTCCCAAAAAAAATCGATAAAGCGGGAAAGTAATCGTTTGGCTTTCTTTCGATGATACCTATACTCAAAGTGATCCTTATGAAAGAATTCTACATGTTGCACTTTCAAAAGTTATAGTATAAAAAGATGTATCCGAATCGCGTGAAAAACTAAAATAAGTATTTCTTATGAACTCCTACCTTAGCACTTTTATAAAATAAGCATTTACCCTGATCTCCTAATAATATGACCATCAATAAGCAACAAAAAATCATAATCATCACTGCGCCTTCAGGCGCCGGCAAAACAAGTATTACCCGTTACTTATTGAACAAGTATTCAGGCAAATTGAGCTTTTCTATTTCTGCCGCAACAAGGAAACCAAGGGGGGAAGAAAAAAACGGAGTTGATTATTATTTTATAAGCCTTGAAGAGTTCACCAACAAGATCCAGCACGATGAGTTTGTCGAATGGGAAATGGTGTATGAAGGTAAATACTACGGAACTTTAAAAGAGGAATTACTTAGAATCTGGAATTCCGGCAGGATACCAGTGTTGGATATTGATGTTAAAGGTGCCATTCACGTGCAACAACAATTTCCTGAAACCACATTATCTATTTTCATTCAGCCACCAACAGTAGATGAATTGAAAAGACGATTATTGTCGAGAGGCACTGAATCTGAAGCTTCGTTAAATGCCAGGGTGAGTAAAGCAGCTTATGAACTTTCGTTTAAGCATTACTTTAACCATGTAATTGTCAACAATCATCTGGAGACGGCCTGTAAGGAAGCAGAAGCTGTTGTGGAGCCTTTTATAGGTTGAGCACATCTTTTTTATCTTTACAACAATGATAGTCGTTAGTGTTATTGTCTGGTTTATTATCACCTTCCTTATGATGGGCTTTTTTGCCGGCATAGAAATGGCTTTTCACAGCGTGAACCGGTTTGGTATTGAACTAAAGAAAAAGCAGGGGAAACCGGGAGCCATCCTACTCTCCCGCTTTATCGAAAACCGGGAACTTTTCCTTAGTACTACCATAATAGGTTTTACCATTTTTCTGGTATCGTTTACACTACTCTTTAGTGCTGTTACACGCCCTGCATGGGACGCTCTGCACATAACCCACTATGCTGTAAGATTAGGCCTCGATATAGTATTGGCCAGCTTTATTGTACTGCTCCTGGGAGAGTTCATTCCAAGATCTATTTTCAGGGCAAATAGTAACATTATCCTTACCCGTTTCGTATGGGTGATCAATCTCTTTTATACCATTCTACAGCCGGTAGCCAAACTATTTATTAGCCTCTCAAATTGGGTATTAAAGTACCTTTTCAATGTTAAGGTAAAGGACACTTCTGAATACCTTACCGGCAGTAGTGTTGATACCTTGTTCCAGCAGAATCCGGATACAGACTCTGACCAGCAGGGACTAGATACAGAGCTGTTTGATAACGCGCTAAATCTTCATAATACCAAAGTGCGTCAATGCCTGCTGCCAAGGAAAGAAATCATTGGAGTGGATATCAGTTGCACGGTAGAACAAGCAAGAGAAAAACTTATTGAAACTAAATTAAGTAAGCTGGTAGTATATGAAGGCAATATTGATAATATCATAGGATATATTCACCAGCTGGACTTCTTTAAAAATCCGGAAAGCATTCAGTCTATTCTATTGCCAATACCTGCAGTACCGGAGAGTATGAGTGCGACTGACCTGATAAGCAAGTTTACCAAAGAAAGAAAAAGTATCGCCTGGGTTGTGGACGAATTTGGAGGCACAGCGGGTATTGTTACCATGGAAGATGTACTTGAAGAAATTTTTGGTGAGATTCATGATGAATATGACAGTGAAGAATTCGTTGAGAAGCGTTTATCAGAAAACGAGTATATGTTCTCCGGCCGCCTCGAGTTAGATTACCTGAGAGAAAAATATGATTTTGAATTTTCTGATGATGAATCAGAAACCCTTTCAGGATTTATTATCAGTCACCATGAGACCATACCCCAGCAAAAGGAAAGAATCATTATCGACGATTTTGAATTTGATATACTCAATGTAAGCGAAACGCGCATTGAGATGGTAAAGATGAAGGTGCTCAAATAAACACTTTCCAGGGCATTTGCCATAAACGCCTACTAAATACGTACCCGACCTTCCGGCAATACATTATTGTTCCGCTGTTTTGGCATTTGTTTAATTTGTACGATATTGACCGAATTATTGACTGCGGGTTAAAATCCTACTAATACCGTTCTCATGATAGAATCGACGGCTATCTTTGCCGCACTTTAAACATGGCATTAAGTATTTTCAAAAGAGGTGGAGATGAAGAAAGGTCGGAAATGACTTTCGTAGATCACCTGGAGGCATTGAGAGGACATCTGTTCAGGAGTGTTATTGCCATTGTTATAGGGGCAATTGTAATAGGCATATACAACCGGTTCTTTATTCAAAAGGTACTCCTTGGACCCACGCATTCCGATTTTCCCACCTACGGAGTGATCTGCCGTATAGGAAAAGCATTGAATCTTGAAAAAGCTTTGTGCATGCAAGGGCTGGGCATCAGGATGCAAAGCACTTCTGTTGCCGGGCAGTTTAGCACCTGGTTTACAGTGGTATTGATCGGTGGGGTAATCATTGCCTTTCCCTATATTTTTTACGAGTTCTGGAAGTTTGTGAAGCCGGCACTCACTAAAAAAGAACTGGAAAGAACAAGAGGTGTGATCTTTTGGGTTTCTCTTATGTTCTTTACAGGGGTGCTATTTGGCTATTTTGTCATCTCACCTTACACCCTTAATTTCTTCGGTAATTTCCAGTTAGATCCCAATATTGAAAACAGGTGGACTGTCAGCAGTTACCTGGATACCATGATTCCTTTAATCCTTGGCAGCGGTCTGGCTTTCCAGCTGCCCTTGGTTATGCTGGTGCTTACACAGGTGGGAATTGTTTCCGCGAAATACCTTAAAAAGGTGCGGAAGTACTCAATAGTTATTATATTCATCATAGCCGGTATTATTACTCCAGGACCAGACGTAGTAAGCCAGATGACTGTAGCTATTCCACTTTTACTGTTATATGAAGTGAGCATCATCCTGGCAAGGCGGGTGGAGAAAAGGAAGAAAGAGGAAGACGAGAAAGAATGGAGTTAAACACCCTGGATTGATCCTATTTACATTGCCTGAACAGACCTTATTAATATTTTAAACTTTTCGATTATGAATCCTATGCTGGACATCTCAAAGCCTATTGCAATTGGTGCTGACCATGCAGGTTTTGTATACAAAAATTTAATTCTTTCCTTACTGCAAGAGAAAGGACTCTCCACTCAGGACTATGGCACCTCCAGCCCCGATTCTGTCGATTACCCTGATTTTGCCCATCCTGTTGCCAAGGCAATAGAGGATGGTGAATCCGGTTGTGGCATACTTGTATGTGGCACCGCTAATGGTGTGGCAATAACAGCTAATAAACACCAGGATGTGAGAGCAGCCATTGCATGGAATGCTGAAATTGCAGCCCTAACAAGGCAGCACAATAATGCAAATGTCCTTTGCATTCCTTCCCGTTTTATTTCGCCGGAGAAGGTGGCGGAGATGGTAACAGTATTTCTGAACACCGCATTTGAAGGGGGAAGGCACCAGAAAAGAGTTGAAAAAATTACAGGACTGTAACCCTGGTATCTATTAAAAGTTATCTTACGTACAATGAAAAAAGTATTGATTGTTGTATTTGCCTTAAGTTCTTTATACAGCTTCGGGCAAACAGTTTCCAAATCATCCAAAGCAAATAAGGCGGCAAAGCCGGAGGTATATGCCCACACTATTACTGCTTCTGACCTTAAAAACCATCTATATATTGTAGCGAGTAAGGACATGGAAGGCAGGGAAACCGCTACAGAAGGGCAAAAGAAAGCTGCTGCCTATATTGAAGATCAATTTAAAAGAATCGGTCTCTTACCTGGGAATAATGGTTCTTACCAGTTAAAATACTCCGTTTACCAGGACTCACTGGTAAATGCCACGCTGGAAGTGAACGGTCACCAGTATGAACTGGATAAGGACTTTAATGCAACCATATCAAATATTGCTGCTGTTCAACCCTTCAGTGAGGTGGTATACATAGGTAATAATGTTACAGCGGATTCGATAAGAAAAGAGAATTTATCAGGCAAACTGGTGATGATGAGCCAGGATGCTATGGGTATCCAGGGCGGAAGATTGCAGTTAACAGCAAAAGCGGCTGCTATCAGGGCTGCAAATCCAGCAGCTATATTAGCTATCTCCGCTAATTATCCCCGCAGGATAGCTTCACCAAGGAAAGACCGCCAAAGCCTGAATTTCTATAGAAAATCCATAGTTCCACAGTCGTTTACAATATCTGAAGCAGTAGCGAGTGCTATTATGGGCTCCAATAACTCTTCGTCTGCTTCTATAACTACTTACCAGGCGAATGTACTCCTGGGTGTCCAGAAAGAAGTTAATGTACTGGAGAGCAGTAATGTGATTGGAATAATTCCCGGTACTGATCTAAAAGATGAGTACCTGTTCGTGACTGCCCATTATGATCATCTCGGAAAGAGGGACTCCGTGATTTACTATGGAGCAGATGATGACGGTTCTGGCACAGTGGGAGTATTGGAAATTGCTGAAGCTTTTGCCAAGGCAAAGCAGGCCGGAAATGGACCGAGGAGGACTATGGTGTTTATGACAGTAAGTGGTGAAGAAAAGGGACTGTGGGGTTCTGAATATTATGGCAGTCATCCCATTTATCCGCTGGACAAAACAACTGCAGACCTGAATATTGATATGATAGGAAGGATAGATGCCACCCGTAAGCAGGGAGATTCAACCAATTACGTCTATGTTGTTGGAGATGATAAGCTGAGCTCAGAACTGAAGCCCATCAGCGAAGCACAGAATAAAAAATACACAAAGCTGGAATTGGATTACAAGTTCAATGACCCAAATGATCCAAATCGCATCTATTACCGTAGCGATCATTACAATTTCGCAAAGAATGGTGTACCGATTATCTTCTATTATGACGGAATGCTAGGTGCTGATTACCATAGGCCTACAGATACTCCCGATAAGATCAATTATAACCTGTTGGCAAAAAGGGCTCAACTAGTATTCTACACTGCCTGGGATATGGCTAATCGTGACCAGATGCTGAAAAGGGATATTCCTTTGGATAAAAACGTATTTAGCAGGTAGATTTCATAGTGTGAAAATGGCGGGTGGTACCCATCTCGTATCACACTTGCCGCATCTCGTATCACCTATTCCTCAACTCTTCTATGGGGTTTGTATATGGCTGGAATGGAGTAAGAATGAAGCCTGTATTGAGTTTCACCGGGGTAAAGCCGTTCTAACTCCATGCAAACTCCATACAAACCCTTTACAAGCCCCATACAAACCCTATTAGTACTTCTCCTCAATAAAACAGAAATGCCCATTCTCTTAAAGAAAAAAACTGCTGTATCCCGGTATTAAGTACATGTGATGCAGCAGTTTGTAATATGTAATTGTCTAATTAGTAAGGCTTTACTTTTTACGAAACTTAAAAAGTATTTGATCCTTACCCTAAAAACCCCAACCTCAGGCAAGCAGGTCTGGGGTTTTTTCCTGCTTACCAGCCAAGCAACCAGGCGAATATCAACGGTGCGACTATCGTTGCATCACTCTCAATAATATGTTTGGGAGTATGGATATCCAGTTTACCCCAGGTGATCTTTTCATTTGGATGGGCTCCTGAATAAGATCCATATGAAGTAGTAGAATCGCTGATCTGGCAGAAATAACTCCAGAATGGAATTTCATGCATTTCCAGGTCCTGGTACATCATGGGAACAACGCAGATCGGGAAGTCGCCTGCGATCCCGCCGCCTATCTGGAAGAAACCAATTCCTTTTCCGGCTGAATTGTCTTTATAGTAATTAGCCAGGAACACCATATACTCAATACCACTCTTCATGGTACTGGCTTTTAGTTCTCCTTTATAAACATAGGAAGCGAAAATATTCCCCATGGTACTGTCCTCCCATCCACCTACTACAATAGGAATATTCTTTTCAGCGGCTGCTATCATCCAGCTGTCTTTTGTATCGATCTGGTAATCCGGTTTCATTACTTCACTCAATAAGAGCTTGTACATGAACTCATGAGGGAAATACCGTTCACCTTTATCATCTGCTTCTTTCCAGATTTTATGAATGTGTCTTTGAATGCGACGAAAGGCCTCTTCTTCAGGTATGCAGGTATCAGTTACCCTGTTGAGACCTCTTTCCAAAAGACTCCATTCCATTTCCGGTGTCAGATCCCTCCAGTTGGGCAAACGTTCATAATGGTTATGAGCCACGAGATTCATTATGTCTTCTTCCAGGTTAGCACCTGTACAGGAAATGATTTGGATCTTATCCTGCCTGATCATCTCTGCCAATGATACCCCTAGTTCAGCTGTGCTCATAGCACCAGCCAGTGTCACCATCATTTTACCCCCTTCTGACAAATGCTGTTCATATCCTTTTGCCGCATCCACAAGCGCTGCTGCATTGAAGTGACGATAATGATGCTCTATAAACTGCGAAACCGGACCTTTTGCCATATTAATTTGATTTGAGGTCGCAAATTTAGCACACAATAAGAAACCCCGCATTGCGGGGTTTTAAATGACAGGAAAGGTGTTTTATGATTAGGACTTATTTGATTTGAGGTAAACACTCCAACCATAAGTTGAATTAGATTTTAAGGTGATCCTCGTATCAGCATTTTCAACTGTAAGATAGTAGTTGGTACCTGATGCATCTGTGAGTTCAAACAAATTGGTAATCCAGTAGTTAGTATAAAATTTCTTCAAAGACTTTTGTAATGAAAGAGGCAACTCATGTGAACTGATGTTTTTTGTTACAGCTATCATTTCTCCATTCTCATCAAAATAGGCAGCAACATATTGAGCTGCATAATAGAATTCAGCTTTGTAGATATTATTTGATTCGGACCATTTAATTTCAGTAGCATTGACAAACTCAGTCTTGAAAGATTGAAGCACTGCAGGTGATACCTTTACTTCATTTGCATGGCTCTTAATACTGGCAAGTGAAAGAAGAGCAGCAAAGGTGATTGTTATAAGTTTCATGGTTAACTAATTATAGTTGGTGATTGAATGTTGTTGTTATATATAGTAGGACGGTAAACGAATAAAGAGGTTACATCTTCATTGAATTGTTTTGATGACTGGTTAATAAACCCGATGAATGGAGGATGAAATAAAAAAACCTCCTTAAGTATAAGGAGGTCCAGGATATACGTTAGTGATTTGACTGCTCAGGACTTAGACTGCTTTTGATACACAGCCCAATCATCACTACCTGCAGCCTTCACCACGATAACATTATCTGCATTTTCTAAAGTCATGTAGTAAGTGGTCCCATTTTCATTACTTAATTCAAACAAGTCACTGACCCAATATCCTGCATAATGTTTCTTAGTAGAAGATTGTAAGCGTACTGGTAATTGAACGGGTGAAATGTTCCTGGTCAAAGCAATCATAGTACCTGCAGCATCATAGAAAGCAGAAACATACATACCATTATAAGAGAAGTCAGCTTTATAGTATTCAGTAGTTGCGGTCCATTTTACTTCAGTAGCTTTTTCAAAAGAACTATTAAAAGAATTTAAAACAGCAGGACTAACTTTTCCATCAGCAGCATTGGTAGTGGCAGCGAAGAAAGATAAAACAGTGGTTAAGATTATTACAGAAAGTTTCATGATTGTTGGTTTTATTTTTTTTAATTGATTGTGTTATGCAGTATATGACGGGGAGCCGCTAATTAGGTTACAGCTTTTTTAAAATAATTTTTCAACTTGAGGAAAACACTGCAAAGAGTACTTATATAATGAGAAAAAGCCCCACAGGGGGCTTTTGGTTACACATCAACTAAAGCTTAAAACTAAAAACCAGTTACTTCTTTTGCTTTTGCCAGGTGCTCCAACCAGATCCGAGGCTGGACTTTAAAATAAGCTTTGAATCAGCATTTTCAAGGGTAACATAATAACTGGTTCCTGCTTCATCATTTACTTCAAATAAATCAGTGATCCACATTCCTTCATTATCATTCTTTAAAGAAGTTTGCAGGGTCATTGGCAGTTGAACGGATGTGATATTCCTGGTCAAAGCCATCAAATTTCCTGAAGCATCATAATAGGCTGATACGTATTGTCCGTTATAATTAAAATCTGCTTTGTAGTATTGAGATGTTACCGTCCAGCTTACTTCAGATACATCTTCGAAAGACTTATTAAAAGAATAAAGAACAGCGGGAGTTACTTTTCCATCAGCAGCTTTAACTGGTGAACTGAAAATTGTAAAAAGTGTGGCTAAGGTTACAAGTAAAAATTTCATGATTGTTGGTTTATAGTAATTTAAAATTGGTTTCGGTCATTTGTTTGTTTTGACGATTCAAAGGTAGAAAGGGTTACAGGTGCAAGTCAACTGAATTGTGATTGATGGCAAGGACTGTTAAGTACTTTAACAACAGCTACCATAGATCATAATTCAGATTAGATGTAATTTTCAGGAGATGAACTACCTGGCGCATGCATATTTATCTTTTGATCATCCTGATATTCTGGCAGGCAACATGATCAGTGATTTTGTAAAAGGAAGTGCAAGGTACTCTTATACTGAAGGCATTCAAAAAGGTATAACCTTACATCGTGCTATAGATGAATTTACAGATGGTCACGCTGTGACTCATGAAGCAAAAAAAATCTTCCGACCTTATTACCGCTTGTATAGTGGACCCATAATGGATATTATCTATGATCATTACCTTGCTAATGACCCTCATTCTTTTTCTTCGGAATCGCTGCCGCTATTTACAAGAGAAGTATATGCTTCACTTGAAATTGCTGCTGCTCAACTTCCTAACCGGTTTTTGCATATGCTCACCTATATGAAGGCGGAAGATTGGTTATGGAACTACCGGAAGCAGGAAGCAATACAGAGAACTTTAAAAGGCCTGGTTAGGAGGGCGACTTTCATTTCCGAAAGTGATACTGCTTACCAACTGTTCCTTGATAACTATGATCAGCTGAATCTACTTTCACAGGAGTTCTTACCTTATGTTAAAAACTTTGCAAAAGCTAGGTATAATGAACTGATTGAAAATTTCTAACGTTAATAAAGGTTACAGATATTTAGTTTTGTAGCTTTTGAATCCAGATATATGAAGAAGTTATTTTTTATCTTTTTGCTTTCCCCTTTAACTCAAATATTTGCCCAGACACAAACTGCACCAACGCCTAAAACACCCACATTTAAGTTTTCGGCACTTGATAAGTCACCGATGGACATGGCTTATTACCCGGTAAACTATCCTGTAATAAAGATCCAGGACAAGGCATCTGAGCCCCTTGTCGCACGGGTAGTTTACAGCCGTCCGCAAAAAGACAACCGTGTAATCTTCGGTGATCTTGTGGAATATAATAAGGTGTGGAGATTAGGTGCAAACGAAGCAACAGAGATCGAATTTTATCGTGATGTAAAGATTAAAGACAAGAAACTACCAAAGGGACGTTATACCCTTTATGCTATTCCTACCGCTGATAAATGGACTCTCATCTTTAATAAGGATACTGATATATGGGGCGCATTCAAGTATGATGAAAAGAAAGATGTTTTAAGAGTGGATGTGCCGGTGCAAAAAACTCTCGAAACAATTGAAGCTTTCAGTATGCAATTCGATAAAACAGCTACTGGCATAAACCTCGTTATAGGTTGGGATGATGTTCTCGTTACCCTGCCAGTTTCTTTGAAGTAGCTTTGCTGAATGACCATTCGTCAACAGCTTTTAAAAGCTTTTTATCCTATTCTTCTTCTTTATGAGAATGCAAAGGGTGGAAAGAAGTTTCTTAAGAATACAGCTCAGCAACTACCTGACAAATCTTTCTACTCACTGACTATCACTCTGAACAACGGTGAAGTAATTTCGTTTGAGCAATTCAGAAATAAAAAAGTATTAATAGTAAATACCGCAAGCAATTGTGGATACACAGCACAATTAAAAGAGTTACAAACCTTATTTGAAAAATCGAAAGACCGCCTGGTAATTCTAGCCTTTCCATCAAATAACTTTCACGGGCAGGAACCTGGCTCTGATGAAAAGATTGCAGAATTCTGCACCACTAATTACAAAACAACATTCCCGCTTTCTGAGAAATCTGATGTTATCGGCACCAATCAAAACAAGGTTTTTCAATGGCTTACAAATAAGAATTTGAATGGTTGGAATGATCAACTACCGACATGGAATTTCTCTAAATACCTAATTAACGAATCTGGTATTCTGACGCATGTGTTCTACCCACAGTTGTCCCCACTAAGTAAAATCGTCAAAGAAGCTATTGAAAGTTGATGGATCGTTTAATTAGACTAAATCAAGCTTTACCATTTTACATTTGCCAATGAACTATTCTGATCTTATTGGTGTCATAGGAGTCGGCCTTATATTGCTCGCGTATTTTTGCAGTAGCTTCAAATTGATGCCATCAAACAGCAGCTTATATTTTCTTCTGAATACTGTTGGTGCGGCCCTGGCTTGCTATGCATCTTATCTCATATCTTACTGGCCCTTTGTTATTCTTGAGGCTACATGGACTATCGTTTCACTGATCGCACTCCTGAGAACAAGAACCTTATGAATATTTATTTTATTAGTGGATTAGGCGCAGACAGCACTGCCTTTAGGAGACTGGTCTTACCATCTGAATACACCATTCATTATATTGACTGGATTACACCTGTTGCGAATGAAAGTTTGTATGAATATTGCAAAAGACTGGCTGCTAAAGCTAAAGTTGATACTTCTGAACCGTTTGTTGTTGTAGGACTCTCGTTTGGAGGTATAGTGGCTATAACAATGAAGCAGTTTCTTATACCACATAAGACTATCTTAATATCCAGTGTGGCAAGCTCCAATGAATTTCCTCCCTTGTTTAAAACAGCCGGGCAACTAAAGCTACATAGGTTGTTACCTATGTACTTGATTGATCACCCGAACTATTTTGCAAACCTGCTCTTTGGAGCTAAAACAAAGAATGAAAAAAAGCTGCTGGCTGCAATAATGCTTAATGGTGATCCCGGAATATTAAAGTGGTCTATCAATGCATTACTCACATGGAATCAAAAGCGCAGGCCCGCTGATATTTTCCAAATACACGGAAGCAATGATAAGGTACTTCCTATTAAATATACTTACCCTGATATAATAATCAAAAATGGCTCTCACTTTATGGTGTGGACGAAAGCTTCCGAAGTATCAAGAGCAATTGTAAAAGCAATTAATTCTTAATCACAGCTATACGCCATTGAGCTGATATCAAGCGTTCTTGGAGTAAACTCATAATTTTTGTAATAGTGCAGTATGTCTTCAAGAATTTGTTGTAGTTGTTCGATCTCATTTGTTGTAACTAACCTAAGACGGAAATCCTTGATGTGTGGCAGCCCTTTTAAATAGTTAGTATAATGTCGGCGCATTTCATTGACACCCGCCTGCGGTCCTTTCCACTCTATTGATCCGTGTAAGTGCTGCCTGATGACCTCAACACGTTGTTCAATAGTTGGAGGTGGTAAATGATTGCCTGTATTCAGATAATGTTTTATCTCGTTGAAAATCCATGGATAACCTATAGCTGCGCGCCCGATCATAACACCATCAACACCATATTTGTTTTTATATTCCAGCGCTTTTACAGGTGAATCAATATCACCATTACCAAAGATGGGAATAGTCACTCTTGGATTTCCTTTCACCCGCGCAATAGGTTCCCAATCAGCAACGCCTTTATATAACTGGCATCTTGTGCGCCCATGAATAGATAAGGCCTTAATACCCACATCCTGCAAACGCTCAGCAACTTCAGCTATGTTGATGGATTGATCATCCCATCCCAGCCTGGTCTTAACCGTCACAGGTAAAGAAGTGGAATTCACTACTGCCTTTGTTAGCCTCACCATCAGGTCTATATCTTTCAATACAGCCGCCCCGGCACCTTTAGTAACTACCTTTTTAACAGGGCATCCAAAATTAATATCCAGTAAATCAGGATTGACGGTATCCACTATTCTTGCGCTAAGTGCCATTGCCTCCTCATCACCACCAAAGATCTGGATGCCTACAGGTCGTTCATAATCAAAGATGTCCAGCTTTTGCCTGCTCTTGATAGCATCTCTAATCAAGCCTTCACTACTGATAAATTCAGTGTATAGCAAATCAGCCCCGTTTGCCTTACACACTGCCCGAAATGGCGGGTCACTAACATCCTCCATGGGTGCAAGCAATAAGGGAAAGTCGGGGAGAGATATGTTACCTATGTTTACCAATTAGCTACAGATTTATTATGTGCCTTATCTTGCAGGCTGACGTCGTTAAACAGGACGCAAATTTACTGAAGACAAGTGACGAGTTATGCAAACATATCTTAAATCAAAGCCGGTATGGGTTCAGTTGCTCTTATTCCTGGGAATGGCATTCGGACTCTTCCTTATAGTTAGCCTCATTGGAGCTACCATCCTGTCAAAAGCTACAGGAGTAAGTGTGCTGCAGTTGCAAAATGTTAACGACTGGGATCCTAATAATCCAAACATGATTGTGTTTATCAGGGGATTATTGGTAGTGCAGTTTGTAAGTCTGTTTTTATTACCCTCTCTTTTATTTGGGTATTTCTCTGATCCGAAGCCTATGCAATACCTGGGACTAAAATCTCCTGATAAATGGATTTATTGGCTGCTCGCTATAATGGCATTATTGATCTCTATTCCCTTTGTCGATTATATGGGCTTTCTTAACCAGAAGATGGTTTTTGGCGGTGCTCAAAAGTGGATGAAAAGCATGGAGGATGAAGCCGGAAAGCAAATCCAATTTATGCTTAGTAAACATACTCTAAAGGAACTAATCATCAATCTTATTTTCATCGCCCTCTTTGCAGGTATAGGCGAGGAATTATTCTTCAGGGGAATTCTGCAAAGGCTCATGATTAAGTTGACCAAAAATCCCTGGACCGGAATTATTATAACTGCTGCCTTATTTTCAGGCTTTCACTTCCAGTTCTTTGGTTTCATACCGAGGTTTTTACTTGGCATTTTGCTGGGAGCCGTTTACTGGTATAGCGGAAGCTTATTTACTGCCATGCTCGGGCACTTTATTTATGATGGACTAATGATCGTTCTCATTTATTTCAATCCATCAATGGCCGAAAACACAGATGCTACCCTGCTGCATCAAACTGATTTACAATTATTTTTCTCCGCTCTTTTAAGCCTGGTACTAACAATTCTTATTGTATGGCAAATGAAGAAAAAATCCAAGGCATCATTTGTAGAAGTATATAAGGGAGACAATGAATCACCTGATGAATTTACTTTTCAATAATGGCATTTAACTGGAGCACTTTCAGAACACGGAGTATTACTGCAATTGTTTTCGTAGTAGTAATGCTTGCAGGCTTATTGCTAAGTAAATGGTCCTTCTTTATCTTGCTGACGGTAATTCATTTTGGTTGCTGGATTGAGTTTAATAATCTCCTGGAAAAAATTAATAAAGATTATCGCAAGATCATCCCATTTCACCGGTATGGGTTTATGATTGCCGGGTGGGCAATCCTGCTATATTTTACAAATGACGAGTTGTGGCTTTTTGGTGTACGCTTACGGGAAGTAGGCCTTTGGCTTGGCATTTTATCTATGATCATTCTGCCACTGGTGCTTTTTGTAAGCTCAAAAGGTATTTTCCTGAAGAATATGGGACAGTCAACTTTTGGCTTATTTTATATCTCACTTGCTCTAGGATTGCTAATGGATATACGGATGACCCATGAAGTAGCTAGTGCCTGGAACGTGGACCTGTATTTATTTTATGTGTTATTTATCATACTTAGCTTGTGGATCAATGATACCATGGCTTACATCGTTGGCTCATTCATTGGCAAAACTCAGCTATCAGCTATTTCACCGAAGAAAACATGGGAAGGAACCATTGGAGGAATTATCCTTGCTATCGTTGTAATGTCAATTATTGGCAGGACAGGAGGATTGTCAATAAGGAATGGAGCTATTATTGCTACTGTTGCCAGTATCTCGGGAACTTATGGAGATCTCTTTGAAAGTAAATTAAAAAGAATGGCGGGTGTAAAGGATAGTGGTAACATAATGCCGGGACATGGAGGATTCCTTGACCGATTCGATTCTCTTCTCTTTGCAGCCACCTGTTGCTGGATGTTTATCCGCGTCATTATCGATCTTCATTTATAATGGACAAACTGTTATTAACCAGAAACATTTTATATACTATACTAATACGTCAATGAACTTTGTTCAAAGTATATAAACGGCCTGCACCAAACCGTGAAAACTCTGTGCAATTCCTATCCAAACATCATATTTAGTTCGAAGAGAGGTGCATCATCTATCAGGGGTTAAATCATTTGGAATTTTTCAGCCAATCATTTATCCCTTTATAAATTTGGCGGGCCACCTGTTTTTGAAACTTATCACTCAGGATCTTCTTTTCATCTTCCGTATTACTCAGGAAAGCTACTTCTATCAAAGCATTTGGATATTCAGTTGGCCCACTAAGGGAGAAATTAAAAGCACCCACATTACCAAAGTTGTTTAAGCCAAGTTGTAACATCCGATCCAATATCTTTTGTGAAAGCGGTCGGAAACCAATGTACCTGTAATATGTGCTTACACCACTTATCGTGGGATTACCAGATGAATTTAAATGTATGCTTACCATCAGGGCGGGTTGTTGCTCCCGAAGCATAAGAGTTCGATCAATCATGCTTACGTCAATATCTTCATTCCGCGTCATAAATACCTCCGCTTTCCTGCACTTGAGATACTTCTCTAACTGCTTTGCAATTTTCAAAGTATACACTTTTTCATTCACCTTTGAATTCACACCAGTTGCACCGGAATTTGAACCACCATGACCTGCATCAATACCAATCTTCAGATGCCTGATTTTAAGAGAGGCAGGTTGCCTGTTAACTCTTATTTGGAGTGTATTGTTGCGATAGTGTATATAATAACCCCAATGTTGCTTGTGATTTAATTGGATATGAACACGAAACACATCATCTTCCAATTGCTCATACCACACATTCTTTATTTCTTTTACCGACTTAAGTTGTGTGATCCAGTTGGTATTACTAACCGCACCAAAAATATCCACTATTATCGCAGCTGGATCAATAAGCTGCATGCTCCTGTATGGTAACTTTTCAGTTAATCCAATTGACACATAATCATATTTATCATCTCCCGATACTCTCCAACTCGAAGTGAGATAATAAGGTTGCCTTTGAGTCCCGGTATCAAGCTTGAAATTAGTCTTAGGCAGGTAAGCGAAATGATTTGTAGACAATTGTACTTTGTAGTCATTCTTTACACTGTCAACGATAGTTACAAGCACATTCGAATCAAGATAACCCATCTTTGCTCCTCCAAGACGGTCTTCCCCAAGTCCATAATTAAGATAAGGTAAGCGGCCAGTTGTTCTTCCCGTAATAGGTTTTGAATCCTGTGAAGAAAAGAGCACTACGAGTGCAAGGATCAAAGCAGAAAATCTCATGACGGCAAGTTAATAAAGAAGCCCTGCAATACAGGGCTCTAGACTAAAATTGTCAAAAGATCTTTTAAAATGGATACCTGTTTTCCGCTAATAGGTACTCAGCTATTCTTCTTCTAGCCTCTTTAGCATTATAAGGATTTGCTTTGGTAAAACGGCGCACGCCCATCAGCATCATTCGTTGTTCATCTCCTTCAGCAAATGCATTGATGGCATCTTTACCATTCTTTTGAATACGATCTGCAGCATCATACAAAAAACAATTCAGCATGTCCTTATAAATTCCCTCTTCTCCTCTTTGAGTTAATTTCATCACCCTCAACATAAGGCTTTCAGCAACAAACGTATCAATTGACATATCTGCTATACACATGAGAATCTCCTGCTCTTTTTCCAACTGCATCATCAGTTTCTGAGCTGCGGCGCCTGCTGTCAACAACACTGCTTTTTTAAATCCAGCAATAAGCAGTCTTTCCTGTGCAAAAGGTGTTTCATCTTCTTCGCCAAATTCAGGGATGCTCATTAATTCTCCCTGAACCTTCATGGCAGCTCCCATAAGATTCAGCTTTCCTTGCATCGCACGTTTCAATGTCATATCTACCGTAAGCAGCCGGTTTATCTCGTTTGTGCCTTCATATATGCGGTTAATACGGCTGTCGCGATAAGCTCTTGAAATGTTGTACTCATCGCTAAAACCGTTGCCGCCATGTATCTGCACACCTTCATCAACAATGCGATCCAATGTTTCACTCCCAAATACTTTCAGGATAGCACATTCAATAGCATATTCTTCAGCGGCGCCTAATAAAGCTTCATTAAATGGCTTACCCGCAGCAAAAAGCTCTTCTTCTTTTTCATCTATCCATTTGGCAGTTCGGTATAAGGCACTTTCCGCAGCGAAGGACTGTATCAGCATTTCAGCTAATTTGTGTTGGATGGCACCGAATTTACCAATAAGTGTTTTGAACTGCTCACGGGTATTGGCATATTGAACAGAGTCTGTTATGGCATACTTCGCACCACCCTCAGTAGCAGCACAAAGCTTTAACCGACCTATATTCAGGATATTGAATGCAATTTTATGACCCTTTCCTATTTCGCCTAGCACATTCTCCACAGGTACTTTACAATCATTGAAATATAATTGAACTGTTGATGACCCTTTAATACCCATTTTATGTTCTTCGGGACCCTGTGTAAATCCCTCAAAGCCCCTCTCCACTATAAATGCAGTGAACTTCTCACCATCTACTTTTGCAAACACCGTATATACATCTGCAAAACCACCATTTGTTATCCATATTTTTTGCCCGTTCAGCAAATAATATTTGCCGTCATTGCTGAGGGTTGCTGAAGTCTTGGCACTAAGTGCGTCACTTCCACTATTGGGCTCTGTAAGGCCATACGATCCGATCCATTCGCCCGAAATCAGTTTAGGTATATACTTCTGCTTTTGCTCTTCTGTACCAAAATATAGTATTGGCAATGTGCCAATTCCCGTATGCGCTGCAATTGCTACGGAAAATGAATGACCTGCCCCTAGGTAATCATTCACTATTGTGGATGTAATAAAATCCTTTCCGAGGCCTCCATATTGCTCAGGAAAAGAAACAGAAAGTAATCCCTGCTCTCCTGCTTTCTCCATGAGAGAACGCATAAGTCCTTTCTCCATTTTATCTATGCGATCTAGATTCGGCAATACTTCTGACTTAAGAAACTGATCGCACATATCCTTTATCATCCGCTGTTCTTCACTGAAGTCTTCCGGGATGAATGTAGTAGCCGGATCAGATTCCTTTATCAGCCATTCTCCACCTTTTATAGTCGCTTGAACTGATGTTTCCATAAATGGTCATTTGTGTTTAAGGGTTAATTAACTACTGAGATTATCATATACTTTTTGAAGTACTTCTTTACAAACTTCAACTTGTTCTACAGGCACCCCATGAAGTGCTTCATTCAATGTTTCTTCCGCCAGCATCATTGAGTGTTCCTGTAACTGCAAGGCAGTTTTTGTAATAAATACTTTATTTATTCTCCTATCCTTATCATCCGATACACGTTGCACCAGGCCCTGCTTCTCAAGATTATCTACTAACCGTGTAATACTCGGCTTATCCCGGAAAGTAGCGGTACATAATTCCTGTTGACTCATGCCATCCCGCTTCCACAGATGATATAACACACTCCATTGTTCAATAGTCAGATTGATACCATTTATATTGAACTTCTTCTGCAACCTCCTTGCAATGGCAGTTGATGCTTTACCTGTGATAAAGCTGTATAATTCTCCTTTCTTAAAATGTATTACATGCATATAGTTGTTTATGCAACTATTAAATATACAACTATTCCTGATCCAAACAAAACCGGTGTTCCTGGAATGCAGGGGCTTTCTTTAATAAGATTAAAGGGGTTGATTTAATGTTTGAAGAAGTTGTATAATATGTTGAACATCAAGCACCTTATCAATAGTTACAGCATCGATAGCCTGCTGAGGCATGTAGGATACAGAAGCATTTTCAGGATTTTGAACAATCGTTAACCCTCCTCTTTCTTTTATAGCACGGAGCCCTTCAGTCCCATCAGCATTTGCACCTGATAACAATAGACCTATTAATTTATCAGCATAGACTTCTGCAGCAGTTTCAAATGCTACATCAATGCTCGGGCGACTGAAATTTACCTTTTCTGAGTAATCCAATGAAAAACTTTTATTATGCTCAATTAACACATGGTAATCACCGGGTGCGATGTAAATAGTTCCGGGATAAATTGGCTCTTTCTCTTCAATTTCTTTAACAGGTAAGGGTGTCTTATCACTCAACAACGCAGTAAGTACAGATTCAGTATTTCTACGGTGCAAAACAATTAATATGGCCAGTGGAAAATTGGTCGGTATTCCAGGTAATATGTCGAGGATCACTTCAAGGCTACCGGCAGAACCTCCTATAGCCAATAGTTCATAAGTTATGCTCTTTTCCGCCATATCTTTTCTTTTCCTAATTGTGAATAGTTGTTTGCAACGGGTGAATAGCGTAAAGTTTCTTTGGCTCCCAGGCCGATAAATCCAAGAGGGTCGAGGCTGTCGTCAAATAGTTTCAACACTTTGTCTTGTAGTGGTCTGTCAAAGTAGATCATAACATTGCGGCAAAGTATTAGTTGAAAGTGATTGAAGGATCGATCACACACAAGATTATGAGTAGCAAAGATCATTTTTTTTGAAAGCTTTGCATCAAAGATCACCCGGTCGTACTTCGCAGTATAATAGGAAGAGAAATCGTGCAAACCTCCGGACAGGATATAATTCTCTGAATACTGCTTCATGAAAGCTAACGGGAAGATACCGGCTCGTGCCCGGTCCAGTACATCCGGGTTCAGATCTGTAGCATACAATAAGGACTTATGCAACAGATTTGCTTCCTGCAGTAATATGGCCATGGAATAAACTTCTTCCCCGGTAGAACACCCCGCATGCCAAATACGAATAAGAGGATAGGTAGCTAATATCTTCAATACTTCGGTACGGATAACTTTATAGAACGATGGATCACGAAACATCTCTGTGACATTTACTGTGATCTCTTCCACAAATCTCTTTAAATAGGCTTCATCTGATTTAATACGAAATCGGAATTCAGCAAAAGAAGGAAACTTATCTAGTACAAACAGGCGGTCAATACGTCTTTTGAGAGAGGCCTTTGAATAATTTGTAAAATCATAACCATAAACCTCAAACAGGTCATTTAATAGAGTATCAACTTCATCATCTTTAATAATCACCTTGGAAAGCTTAATACTGATTCAAAAGATTCAATAACCGGTCCACATCAATAGGCTTGGAAATATAAGCATCCGCCCCTGCCTTCAATATTTTTTCACGATCGCCCACCATCGCGTGCGCTGTAACTGCTATTACAGGCAGTTCAGAAACTTCAGAATCTTTTCTTATTTGCCTGATCGCTTCATAGCCATCCATTTCAGGCATCATAATGTCGATTAAAACAACCCTGATTTCTTTATGTGACTTCAACATGCTGAGTCCTGCGGCTGCCATACCTGCTGAAAGCACAGTATAACCCTTTGACCGCAGTACTGCAGAAAGTGCAAAAATGTTACGTGAATCATCATCTATAATTAATATCGTCTTGTTCTCTTGATCCATTAAATAGCTTTATCGTACAACCATACTCTTAACAAGGATAACAATTGGTCAATGTCAACAGGTTTGGAGATGTAATCAGATGCACCTGCGTTAATACATTTTTCACGATCACCTGTCATTGCCTTTGCCGTAACTGCAATGATAGGCAGATTGCGGTACTGTGGCTTTTTCCTTATCTCCTGCATTGCCTGATAACCATCCATTTCGGGCATCATAATGTCCATAAGGATAACATCAACATCAGGATGTTCCTGCAACTGGAGCAAAGCCTCTTTTCCATCGACTGCAGATAATACTTTCATGTCGTGAATCTCCAAAGCCTTCGTTAGAGAAAATATATTCCTGACATCATCATCAGCAATAAGGATTTTTTTATGAGAAAGCACTTCATTCATTGCACCTAACCTCTTATATCTTGATTGCTGTTTATCAGGTTTATTATTCTGTTCTACTAAATGAAGGAACAACGATACTTCATCAAGTATTCTCTGGTAGGAATGTGCTGTCTTAACTACAATTGAATCGGCGTACTGTTTGATCTTCGCTTCCTCTGTCTTGGATAAACTTTTACCTGTAAAAATAATGATCGGGAGATTTTCCATGCCCGGCGTTTTCTTAATACTCTCCAATATCTCATATGCATGCTGGTCCGGGATCCCCATATCAAGAATCACACAATCAACATCATCTTTCTTTAACGCATCCACGCCTTTATTTACTGAAGGAGATACTTCGGCATTCACATCAAATGTATCAAGGAAAAGAGCAAGTGCTTTGGCGTGTTTTGAATTCTCTTCTACAATTAAAACTTTCTTGTTTTCTTTCGTTATCACCTGTTCAATCCTTTTAAAGACATCCTGCATCTGCTCAAAGGCAACAGGCTTGTTGATAAAGTCTACAGCTCCCTTCAAAAGGCTTTCTTTTCTTGCCTCGAGCGAAGACATGATATGAACAGGTATATGCCGTGTCTGCGGATCTGCTTTTAGTTCCTCCATTACTTCCCATCCATCCTTCACAGGCAGTTGCAAATCCAACAAGATGCCCAAAGGTTTATACTGCCTAGCCAACTGAATACCTTCATCTCCTCTTACAGCAACTAATCCTTTATATCCTTTTTGGTGTGTGAATTCCAGGAGTGCCTTAGCAAAGGCCGTGTCATCTTCAATGATCAAAATTGTTTTATCCTTATTTGCCACCGATTGCCTGTCATCAGGTAAAGATTCCGGTATTTGATCAACCTTGTAAACAGAATGGGGCCTCTCTTCCTTTTTATGCGTTACTACTGGTGTAGCCTCTTGCTGCGGAGTATACAAACGGTCTAATTTATGAATCGGGATATACACAGTGAATTCACTTCCTTTCCCTGGCTCACTGACCAGTTTAATTTCCCCTCCTAATAGCTTTGCTAATTCCCTGCTGATGGACAGACCTAAACCTGTACCTCCAAACTTTCTCCTGGTGGACCCATCTGCCTGTTGAAAAGCTTCAAAAATGACATGCTGCTTCTCTTGTGGAATACCAATGCCTGAATCTTTCACCATAAAGGAAATGAAAGAGTGGTTTTCTGGCAGGTTACTGATCTCCATTTTAACTGACCCCCTGGGAGTAAACTTTAATGCGTTTGAAAGTAAATTTTTCAGAATCTGTTCTAAACGCATCTTATCTGCCTCAATCTGGGAGGGCACGTGCTTATCTATATTGATGCTAAATTCTAAGCCCCGATCCTTTGCCATCGGTTCAAACATTCCTTTTAGATCATTAACTACTTCATTCAATGAAACCTGGCTGTATTCCAATTCCATTTTCCCAGCCTCGATCTTTGATAAATCAAGTATCTCATCTATTAATGAAAGTAAACCTTGACCGGAACTCTGGATCACCTGTGCATATTCCACCTGGTCTTTTGACAGGTTCTTCTCAGTATTTTCTGTAAGCAACCTTGATAACAACAATATAGAATTCAATGGTGTTCTAAGCTCGTGCGACATATTGGCCAGGAACTCTGATTTGTATTTGGTACTGAGCTCCAGTTCTTCGGCCTTCTTTTGAATTTCAATATTCCTCTCCACAATCACCTGGTTGCGCTCTTCTAAAAGCCTGGAGCGCTCTTCTAATTCCTGGTTGGCCTGCATTAGTTCTTCCTGTTGTACCTTCAATTCCTCTTCAGAAGCTTGCAGCTTTTCTGCCTGTGCTTCCAGCTCAGCATTAATATTTTCGAGCTCACTGTGTTGAGATTTTAATTCTTCAGCCTGGGCCTCCGTTTGTTTAAATAACTCTTGAAGTCTTCGTTTATTCTTTACCGTTTTCAATGCTACCGCAATATCATGAGCCGCTTCCTTTGCAAAGTCTAATTGGTACTCTTCCATTTCTCCAAGTGAAGACATTTCAATTACACCTTCAAGTTCTTCGCTAGCTACCAGGGGAATAATTATAACACTCCTGGGTTGAGACTGCCCCAGGCCAGACCTAATAGACAAAAAGGTATCAGGGACGTTAGATAATTGTACGATATTCTTTTCAACAGCAGCCTGCCCAATCAGGGTCTCTCCAAACGCGAGTTGCCGGGGCACATCATCTTTATTACTAATTGCATAACCAGCTTCTAACCACAAAGTGCGCTCATTTGTAACGTATAATAGTCCACTATGGCATTTGAGGTAGGTAGTAAAGGCATTAAGAACATCATTGCACAACAAAGAAATATCCTTATCTCCCCTGAGGCTATCATTTACTTCTGCCAATCCTGTTTGCATCCATATCTTTTCCTCACTTTCCTTAGAATACTTACTAAGATTTCCCTGCATTTGAATGATGGCATTTCCTAAAAGATCTTCTGAACTTCTTGGTTGTACCTGCACATCAAAGTTTCCTTGTCCTATAGCCTGAGCCGTATCCGCCAATTCTTTATTATTCTTATCTATAGCAATAATACTCTCTGCGAGCGATCCAATAACATCTTCTGAGTCTGATTTAATATCAATGCCTGTTTGCCCCAAAGCAATTTTCTCAGCCGCATCCCGTAAATCGTACAAGGATTCATTTATCAATCGAATGGTAAATACAATGAGGAAAACGACTATTAATAATAAGGCAATTAGCAATATCCAGGTCCACACCTGTAAATTCTTTTCATGATCATATATCTGTTGCGCACCCGTTCTACCCTCTTCCATCATCCGTCTCTGTAATACTTTCATCTTATCTACAGCAACAGAGCTATTATTCCACCAATAATCAGCAGACACATTTGTATCAACTGAATGGGTTAAACGAACTGTCGTCAGCATATTCAAAAAATACTTCACATCCGCATCGCTTCTGAGCCTGTTGAATTCATTAACAGTTTCACGCGAAGACTTAACTGAAAATTCTTTTATATAACTATCAATAAGGTCGAGGTTCTGATCAATAGAAGAAATCATCTGCGGCTCAACCTTTTTATTAAATAACATGTAATACATCTCTGCCCGCACAATACCATAATACGTGACCATGTCTGCTAATATCTTTTGCCCTGCAACTGTTTTAATAATTGGCTGCAGGTAAACTACATTACCGGCTGCAACACTCGTTTGAGTATTTAAGCGAAAAATGATATTCGTATAAAAGTTCATTACCTGTAAAGGCTGAACCTCTCCTCTATCAATTCTGGATCGAAAAGCATTAAGATCAATAAGGAAAGTATAAGAAGAGAACCCCGGTAAACTGCTGTTAATGTCTTTAGAAAGTTCCTCAATTGTTTTGTCTGTTTTTCCCCTCTGCTGCATCATCTCACTCTGCCATTCGCCCTTCATGTTATAACCAAAACTATATCGTCTTTCCATTTGAAGATTATCAACAATTTGGTTGATGTTTATTGCCTGTATAATCCTTTGACGGTATCCATTAATCATCGTAAGCTTTTCTGCCTTTTCACGATTGTATTGGAGAGCCACAAACAACAGGAAAAACAGAGGAAGTGCTCCAAGGAATATCAGTTTAGCAGGTAAAGTAAATCTTCTGAAAAAATTCTTCATCAGGAGTAACAGTTTTATGTGTTATTGGGAGTTGTCGTAATTGAACTGGAATGTTCCATAGGCAGTGTAATGATAAACCGGGCTCCCCTATCTGGTTGACTTTCAGCCGTAATAATCCCTTTATGCTTATCTACTATTTTCTTTGCAATGCTAAGTCCAATGCCGGTGCCTTCATATTCTTCACGGGAATTTAGTCGTTGAAATAAAGTAAAGATCTTCTCTGAATACTTTTCATCAAAGCCGATACCATTATCCGCTATGGTGATTCGGCAAAATTTACCTTTTAATGGTTCGGCATCCATCATTATTTCATTCACGAGTTCTGCTGATATAGTTATAAAAGGCGCCTCATCCGGTTTGGAAAACTTCAATGCATTGCCAATAATATTCAAAAACAGTTGCCGCATCAATCCTGGTATCACCTCCATCTGAGGTATTTTGTCAACTTTGATCACTGCATTCTTCTCTGCTATCACTAATTCGAGATCAGACAGAATATCATCAATAATGCTATTAACATCGGCTACTTCAAATATATCAGCTGCTGACAAACGGGTAAAACTTAGAAGATCTGTTATCAGTTTACTCATTCTCTCAGAGGAAGATAATATCTTATCCAGGTAGGTAACTATTGGTTCTTCCAATTGCGCCCTATCCCTGATCATACTACCGAATACCTGTATTTTTCTCAGTGGTTCTTTAAGATCATGCGAAGCAACAGAAGCAAACTGCTGGAGATCGTGATTACTCAGTTCCAGTTTTTTGTTTATTTCCATGAGTTCTTCCGTTCTCTCAGACACTCTTTGTTCCAATATTTCGTTCAATAATTTTTGCTCATGTATATTGGTAAAGCTTCCGACCCATTTTGATATCCTCCCGTTCACTTCTACCGGCGATGCGCGCAACAAGTGGTATTGATATACTTCATCCTCTATTCCTTTAATATATACTTCTGATTCTATTGGCTCTTTGCTGCGGATAGCGGAATGCCACATTGTAAGTATTGGCTCATTACCGGGATAGGTTTGAGGGAATACCGATTTCGATCTTGAATAACCATACCAATGTTGATTAACGAATTCTATCTCGCCTTTTTCATTAGCAGTAAACGCGATCTGGGGTAGAGACTCAAGGGTTATATGCAGTTCATTTACCGTTGAGGTCAAAGCCTGTTCTGCTTCTTTGAGATCCCGTGTCTTTTCATACAAACGATAGAAGTTCCGAACCTTCAAAATCAGTATATCCGGATCCACCGGTTTGGTAATATAATCCACTGCACCTGATTCAAATCCTTTAGTCACAAACCGCTTATGAGTGCTTACCGCTGAAAGGAAGATTATAGGTATGTCTTTCGTTTTATTTAGGCTGGTGATAGCCTCTGCCACTTCAAAGCCATCCATCCCCGGCATCTGTACATCCAGGATGATAAGTGCATAATCTCTTTTTAAAACCTTCTTCAATGCTTCTTCACCTGATAAAGCAGCATCTGTTTCAAAGGCATTTAACTCAAGTATACTTTTGAGGGAGAAGATATTTTCAGACTTGTCATCAACAATCAGGATCATCGTTCAGAGGGTTTACTGGCATATGAGCTTGTATGGTTTTATTATTCTTTAGGGTGTGTAATTTAACTATTTAATTGGTAGCATCCACAAGGTAATGCGGTATCAAAGACTTTGTATTAAATAAGTAGTTTTGATCCAATGCTGATAACCATTCTAACGGCTATACTTCTACTGCTTTACGCTATCCTCATACTTTTTTACTATTTCCACTGGAAGAGAGTGCCCGTTTTTACATTAGATAATCCTTCAGCAGATCGTCCAAAGGTTAGTGTTATTATTGCAGCCCGGAATGAAGAAGATAACCTCCCCCTTTTACTTGAAGATCTTAAAAATCAAACCTACCCTGTTGAACTATATGAAGTAATTGTTGTCAATGACTTCTCAACAGATGGAACAGCAAGTATAATAGAGAAATTCAGCAATAACTTCCGCATGCTTCTTCCAGCTTGCTCACCTGAACAATCGGGTAAAAAGAAAGCAATTGCCACCGGCGTCCAACACGCAAGCGGTGAGCTTATTGCAGTAACCGATGCGGATTGTCGACTTGAGCCTCACTGGTTATCTTATTTGGCACATTTCTATTTCAGTACTTCTGCTTCCTTCATCGCTGCCCCGGTTCAATATCAACATAATCATTCCCTTTTGGAAATCCTTCAAGCATTGGATTTTATGACCTTACAGGGAATAACAGCAGCAAGTGTATCATCGGGATACGCCAACATGGCTAATGGTGCAAACCTCGCCTATGCAAAAAATGCATTTATAACAGTGAACGGCTTTGATGGAATAGACAATGTTGCCACGGGAGATGACATGCTTCTTATGGAAAAAATCTGGAAACTAGATGCTATGAAAGTCCGGTACCTGAAAAGTAAAGAAGCCATTGTCAAAACAGCACCTATGCACAACTGGAAAGATTTCCTTATGCAAAGAAGACGATGGGCAAGCAAAACCTTTGTATATGACGACTTTAAGATCACTGCAACACTTGCCCTGGTTTATTTAGTTAATCTCTTGTTTTTCCTGCTAATAATTGCAGCAGTTATTAACAGCCATTTCTGGACATTGCTGCTTATTTACTTAATAATTAAAACATTAATTGAGCTCCCATTCATAAGCTCTGTTGCGAGGTTTTACAATGAACAAAACCTTATAAAGTATTTCTTTCCGCTACAACCAATTCATATTACTTACACTGTACTGGTTGGCTTGCTTAGCCAGTTTGGTAAATATGAATGGAAAGGAAGAAGGGTACGCTAATTCGCGAGTGCGATGTTAGATTTGAGAGTGCCAATTGACAATATACATTAACTTCCTCCAATGAAAGCATCATCGCAATCATTCTGGCAAGCTTCATGGAAGCGGCTTAAGAAGAATAAAGGCGCTATGGCAGGCCTGGTGATGATCTTCATCTCTATTCTTATTGCCATCTTCGGTTATTTCATTTCTCCTGACCCTTCACCCTTTGCTAACCGCATCATCCTGGAAGTAGGTGGGGAAAAACCTGGGTATACACGAAACTTCCTGCTGGTAAAGAAAGAAGCACGCCCGGTAAGTTTTTTTGAATGGCTGATTTCAGGAAAGCCTGACCGCTATGAATATATACCTGTAAGCAGTTATTATATTCAACCTGACAGCATCATAGCACAGAAGTATATTGATGAAGGCGTGTCTGAAAGAATTGGCTATCATAAGAATGCACTGGCAGCCAACCCGGTAAGACAAAAGACCTTTTACTTAGGAACGGACAAATATGGCCGGGATATTCTTAGTCGCTTAATCATTGGTACACGCGTAAGTTTGAGTGTGGGTTTAATTACTGTTATTATCTCTCTCACTGTTGGGATTCTTTTAGGGGCCATAGCCGGATACTTCAGGGGACGTGCTGATAATATCATTATGTGGTTGATTAATGTGATCTGGAGCATACCTACTTTATTACTCGTCTTCGCTATAACATTATTATTGGGTAAAGGATTCTGGCAGGTTTTTATAGCAGTGGGCCTTACCATGTGGGTGAATGTAGCACGTCTTGTCAGAGGACAGGTACTGGCCACAAAAGAATTACAGTATGTAGAAGCAGCAAAGGCTTTAGGATTTTCCAATTTCCGCATCATTGTCCGCCATATACTACCAAATATTTTCGGACCCATCTTGGTAATCGCAGCATCCAACTTTGCTTCAGCCATTGTAATTGAAGCAGGATTAAGTTTCCTTGGCGTTGGTGTGCAGCCACCCCAACCCAGTTGGGGTTTAATGATTAAAGAGAACTACAATTTTATCATCACTCAAAATCCAATGCTTGCCTTAGCACCGGGATTCGCTATTATGATCCTGGTTCTCTCTTTTAATTTACTTGGTAATGGCTTAAGAGATGCCTTGAATGTCAGGGGCAGAATCTGACCCCATATTTGCATTTCTATCTGCAATAACTAACAAGGCAAGACATAAGTAAAATATACCGCCGATCTTATCTGTTTCAATCAGATCACTAAGGAAATTTACAGTACAAATCATTGCAAGAATTACAGCCACTGCTGCTACCAGTTCTTTCCAGAACGGACTTTTAGCCCGCGCATAGATGTTTTCAGCATAATGGAAAGCTAATCCCAAAAGGACAAGGAACAAACTCAATCCAAATACTCCCTGCTCAATTAGTATTAACAGGAAGTAATTATGTACTGTTGAACGTTCCTTATTATCACTTACCCATGTTTTAAAAAGCGGGACTGTATAACTTTTGTAATTTTCATTAAATGTTGACGGGCCATAGCCTGTTTGCCATCTGTCTTTAACCATCCTTACTCCTGCTATCCAACGGTAAAACCTTTCAGCAGTTGAAACATCCTTCAACCGGTAAGTTGCAATTAAGTGCTCATTAAAATTGGTGTGGAATATTGTTGTCCTGTAATCAGAAGCATATGCCAGATACCTATCATTTGTTTTTATCCCTACTACAAAAGCAAATGATAGAACGACAAAAATTACAAATAATACCACTACCTTTTTCTTTTTCAACAGCCAGTAAGTCATCAATCCAATAATAAGAGCTAACCAGGCCCCGCGTGAATAACTCACGTAAGTAGCAAATAGAAGGACAAGGAGCCATATATAAAGCAAATACTTCTTCCCTTTTTGAAGCTTTATCAGTGCCAGTACAACAGGAACCATTAACACAAGGAGGGCACCGTAATTCACATGATTTCTAAAGAAAGGAACCAAGGCATCATTGACTTCTGCAAAAGTAAATCCATGAATGGCATGCCTTATAAGAGAAACAACAACGGCAGCTGACATTGAGATTAATAAAATAATTACAGAGATCTTGAGTGTCTTTAGGTTTCTGAACAGATAAAGTGGTGCAACAAAAAATGCCAGCAGGTACCATGTTTTCGCCAACAGGAATTTCAATGAAAGAATTACATCTGTTGATGCAATCATGGTTATTATAATCCAGCTAAATTCCAATAGTAATAAAGCAGTTAATGGATGGCTTAATAAATTACTCTTGCGCTTGTCAACAAAGAGCATAATGGTTGTTAAGGCAACTAACAACATGAGCGGCTCATCCGGCAGATCAGTACCAGGTCCGTTAACTGTAGTGTATTCAAATGACCATGGAATGGAAGCGATTAATAAATAAAATAAATATCCAGGCCATTGAACCAGGCAAACTGCCAACAGAATAGCTAATGGAATAAAAAGAATGTAAGGCTGTGATAAATATGCCGCCATTCCTGCACTGATAAACAGGAGAGTTGAAAACAAGTAAACCCCTATCCTGCTTTCCAAAGTCATTCGGATAACTTTCTACTTTCCATGAAAAGTGATAAGAGAAAAGAAAAAACAAATGCTGCGAAAAATGTAGCAAGAACATTCACAAGCACATGTGGTTTGTCTGCCCATGGTGCCGGGCGTGCCTGTTCAACTGTTAATAAAACAGGGGCATTCGTTTGAATAGCTAAATCATACTGGGAGATTAACTGCCTGTATTCATTTAATTCACTTGTTGAATCCTTATCTTTTATACCAGGTAATGTGCTGTTATTGGATGCGGTGGGGTCAACTGTTCCCTTCAACGGTTTTTGCTTTTGCTGGTAAGCAGCCCTCAGTCTCTCCAGCACCAGGCGGTTATTTTCATTTTGAAGTTGCTGATGAATGGACTGAATAGTTTGTAATAGATAATTGGAGATATCAGCAGCCATAACAGGACTGGTATCCCAAACCTTTATTTTCAATTCACCATACCCACTCTTCGAAATATCGGTATTCGTTTTCAGTCGCCTCGCTGCCTTATAAATTGCATGATCAGAAGCAGAAAGTTTATAGTGTGAGGTAAGATCAAACTGCTTTACCGCCGCTAAATAGATAGTGTCCAGTTTTCCTGTTCCTTCAATTCTGTCCAGGTCATCTGCCGTGCCAAATTCAGAATACAATCCTTCAATATTACTATTGAAGATCCTTGCCTTATCTGCCATCTGGCTGTTCGCCGGTAAAGCTGTTGCCACAGATAGATATTGTTTGGGTACAATTAAAGAGATCACAAGTGTTATGAGTGTAGCGGTAACGGTTAGACCGACAATCGTTTTCCACCACTTCGAAAAGACTAATAATAGATCTGGCATTCTGAATTTATAATATCAATGAATATTTCTTCCTGGAGTAAAGATATTGACCGGCTACTCCCACCAGGGTTCCGCCTGCTAAGAGAGCTAAAATAATCCAAACATTAGTTATATGAGAGCTTGTATATAAAAACAGTATGAAAAGAACCAGCACTAATATCACCGTAAATAGAAGGGAAGGGAAATTCACAGCTATTTTAACTCGCCCTGATGTGCTAATCAAAAGTGTTATGCCGCAAAATAATTGACTAGTAATAGCTGCAATACAACAGCCATAAGCTCCATATCCAGGTATCAGCACAAGGTTTAGTACAGTATTAATTACTACTGAATAAATCAGAATAACTATGAAAGGGCGGAACTGAGCTGTGGCCGTTAACACTGATCCGTATACGTGCACCAGGTAATAACCCGGTAAGGCAGCAAGGGATAATCTTAATATCATGGAATTGTATGCATCCGCCGAATGATACAACAATTGCTGGATGAGGGGAGCGAATACCCACGTAAATGAAACAATAATACCCGCAAAGACCAGGAGCACCTGTCTTAGTGTAAGCACCGTTTGAGACACTAATTCTATATTAAACTGTTGACGTGCAATAAATGGCACAAGAAATGAGGCCGATAAATATCCTACCATGTTAGCAGCATCCAGCAACCGATATCCCGACGCATAAACACCCGCTTCATAGCTACCATTATTATGAAGCCTTTCTAATAAAAACCCATCCAGCCGATAGTGCAGTGACATTAACAGGATGATTAAGGCGAAGGGCAGCATTGACCCTGAAAACGCTATCATCTTTTCTCCGTCCTTTCTTCCCAAAAGTTTATTCCTGTAGATCAATATCAAAGCAACGGAAATAGATACGGCAGTAGATACCGTTTGCACCTGCAGAAATATAACCAGGTTAATCTTACCCAAAACCCCATAAATAAATCCACCACAAAGCAGGATCATAAGAAATTTATCCAACACAGAAAGAATGGCATCTGCAGTAAAGAGCTGGTTTGCTGTGATAATGGCTCTTAGAAAAACAAACACAGATGTTAGTGCCTGCACTCCCACCAAATAAAAAACCAAAATCCATTGGCTGATTCCCGAAATCCATGCTGCTAAACAACACGCCAATATGTAAATGCCTAAAAGGATTCCTTTTACCCGGAATACCCCTGGCAGGTTCACCGGCAGTTTGGCTGCCATCCTCTGATTCACCATATTGGAGATCCCACCATCAGCAATAAACAGGAGCACAAAAGTGAGATTGAATATTGCAAAGTATTTTCCGTATGCCTGGTAGCCTACGATGTTCTGCACCTGCCGGTCAATAAAAAAAATCCAAACGGGCTTTATGAGCAGGTTCAGTAGTATTAACCAGGAAAGACCCTTTAAAAAAGAATAGAACTTCATTAACTGCCGGCAACTTTAACGGTACGATTCAGACTTTCTTCGAGCGAGATAAAGGTTTCTGTTCTTTCAATGCCTTTTATCTTCTGCAATTCGTCATGCAGCACAAAGCGAAGCTGGCCAATGTCTTTGCATACAATTTCAGCAAATATGCTGTAATTGCCGGTTGTATAATTCATCCGCACAATCTCCGGTATCTTCTTAAGCTCCTGGGCAACGGTATCGTACAGGGAACTCTTTTCGAGGTAGATGCCTATAAAAGCTATGACATCATATCCCAGCTTCTTCAGATCAACTTTATATTTTACCCCTTCCACAATGCCGGCATCCTGGAGTTTTTTGATCCTGACGTGGATGGTACCTGCCGAAACAAAGAGTTTTTTACCTATTTCAGCATACGAGAGGTCGGCATCATGCATTAATTGCTGAAGTATTTGCAGATCCAATTTGTCAAAATTCAAATCAGGGGTCATTTGGCAGGTGTTTATTGAACAATATCTAATTGGAAGCTAAAATAATGAATGAAATCTAAATATTTCCAACATTGTTTGCAGAATATATAACCCATTGTATCTTTGACTTGTCAAGTTCATTGAAAGAGATAGTAAGGATACCAACGATAAACTTACTGATTTATTTATACTGTGGGGTGATGAAACCTTAGGCAGACATGCCCTCTTGTCTCGGGGGTGGGGATTACAGGACAAACGGAAAGTAGAGCCGACGTTACTCAGGTAAGGCCGACCAGGGTTGACCACTAAAACTTTGCTTTCTTGCTAACTGCCCCGTGGAGGTTCGACTCCTCCCCCTACAGCTCATTTCATGTGTTTTCTGCCTGTAAATCAATGATTTGCAGGCTTTTTTTTGTCCAGATTCCTATCAATAACCTTTTTTTTGCTTTATTTATTTTATCTGGTGATCTTGGCAGTTGCTTTTTTCAATTAAAGGCAAGACATTTGTGTTGAAGAAACTGGTAAACTAACGAACAAATTATTTTAAAATAGCTCCAGGCGCTGTAAAGTGTTTGGATTGATGTACAACGGCTCTTGTATCTACAAGAGCCTTTTTATTGCCCTCAGGTGAAAGTTAGTCAAATGGGTTATTTGAAAGGTCCTGCAATTCTTTGATCCGGTCGGGATGAACGCCTCTTAGCAGTAAATCCTGGATCTTTAAACGATTCGATAGCCTGATGGCTTCATGAACCATCTGATCCCGGGTTGCAATTCTGATTTCCCTTATTGCTTTCTTCATTGCTGCTGCAACTACATAGTAAACGGCTATTAAAAAGACAATTACGGAGAGAAGAATAATTATTATTAACTGTGTAGGTATGTGCTTGAGATCCATAATAGATTTTTAACTCTACAATTTAGACAATAATCAATTTCATTATAAATAATGAAATTCATGCAGGACAATAATCGGCTTCTCTTCTTAACTGCAAGTGCAAATCACCTCTTGAAATAATCTACCTGGTGTTCTTCAATATCAATCAGGCTGTTGATCTCATTCTCCGACAAACCTTTCGCACGTAATTCTGCTTTATATAATGTGATCAGGTGATCAAATTTGTCATCCACATCGTGTAATGCAGAATGTACTGCCGCTCTTATTACGAGATATGAAATGAAAAGTATAAGAGCAATTACAAACAGGTAAAAGAAGATAGTTGAATCATTGGGCATAATAGTGAGTTTTCCGGTTATCAATGACACTCGTAAACGGAGGTTTATGCCGGTCTTTTAACTATCATAGAATGATGGATAGAAGTAATATACACGAACTAAAACAAATACCAACTGATCGATTTTTGTTATTTGTGTATAAGACTGAAATACAATTAGCTGGAGGTATTAAAGATCAACTTGTCATAAAATGAATAGTATCATTATTCATAATCTCTGTTCAATATTTTTATCCCTTAATGAGGCAAAAACTTACGCCGCCAGAGGCGACCTGGATCTTCAAAGAGAGATGGACATTCTTCTGTAACAAAACTTATACAGTTATTCAAAGGATCGTCCTCAGCCCCGGTATGCAGTTAACATGCAATTGACACGCAGTTGATATGCAGTTGATACGCTGTTAACTGCATATCAACTGCATATCAACTGCGTGTCAACAGTATATCAACTGCGTGTCAGATCCATATGAGAGGTAAGGATGAAGTGATCACTTGCAGCGTTCTTTTGATTCCTGATGTTTATGGTTTTAGCGGTTTGTGTATTTCCACACATTCCATTACAACTTTTCCCGGTTAACAG
>JBLNAY010000108.1:0-7950 GCA_050259715.1 Candidatus Dadabacteria bacterium | reverse complement strand
ACATGTGCTCCCCATCCGACCACAAGGCTACCGAGAGGTTGCATACCCTGGAATGCCATCACAAAATAGCTGATCACCCGTCCTCTCATCCTTTCATCTACACGTGTTTGAATGTAAGTATTACTCGCAGAAATTTGGGTGAGCATTCCTGCTTCACCAATAAGAATGAACAATAAGGCAAGAGGAAAATTGCTAGTAAGAGAAAATGCAATCATGGAGACACAATAGAGGACACTGGAAAGTATAATTACCCGCAGGAAGTTTGCATTCTCTCTGCGCGTGGTCATGTAAATAGCGCCAAATAAAGCTCCAAGTCCTCCAATACTATTCATCCAACTGAAGGTGGTAACATCCCCTTTGTATACTGTTTGAGCAAACACAGGGAATAAGTTGCTATAAGGCAGGGCAAAAAGGGAGGTAAATACCATCAGTGCAATGGCTGAACGGATTCCTTTATGTTGTCGGAGGTATTGAAAACCTTCTTTTAAATTCTGCCAAATGGGTTCGGTATGTTTTTTACGCTCAGGAATTTTCAACCGCATCATCATTAATGAAATGATGACAGCTCCAAAACTCAGAAAATTCAAGGCAAAACATACATCTTCTCCAAACGACGAGAGCAGAATTCCTGCAACTGCCGGACCTGCAAGCCTTGCCATCGTAACCATTGATGAATTAAGTGCGATGGCATTGGGTAAATCTTTTTTATTCTCAACCAGTACAATCATCAATGCCTGCCGGGACGGAGTATCAAAAGCATTGATAACCCCCAGCATCAGGCTTAACATGGTAATGATAAAAATATTGTGTGAACCCATGAATACCAGCAGTGCCAGTAAACCCGCCTGTATCATAGAGAAAACCTGGGTGCTCATCAGGGTGCGGTAACGACTGTGCCGGTCAACAAAAGCACCTGCATAAGGTGATAGGATCAACATAGGGACCTGCCCAGCAAAAGCTACCAGGCCAAGATAAAAAGCAGAATGGGTTAATTCATAAACCAACCAGTTAACTGCAATACGTTGCATCCAGGTGCCAATAAGAGAAATGGCTTGCCCTACGAAGTAAAGCCTGAAATTATAATAATGTAATGCCCTTACGGAAGAGGGTAGTTTCATTTGTCACTTAATCTGCTATAGTGTCCTATTTATCCAGGCCTGCAATATACAACGGGATCTTTGCCCCTGTTTTTACTCTAATTTTTATCAACTGTTGAAAATCCAGTTGGCGAAGTCAGATTTCAATATCAAAAAATAATGTAACTTTTATTAAAATATTGTTTATGCATAGCAGAGTCTTTGCTGAAAGCTGTGCTGCAAAACCAATATCCCTGGCCAACGTTTGTTTGCAGACACTCCTTTTGTTATTCCTTTATTTTCCAATTAACCTTTGGAGTCAAAGTAATTATGAACAAGAGCTGATAAAAAACTCCAAACTTGTTACTACTGATAATCAGAAGATCAGTTCGCTAAATCAACTGGCAGAATTCTATTATGTAAATAAAGACTTTTCGAAAGGCGATAGTATCATAGAACGCGAGTTAATGATTGCAGAAGCAAAGCGTAACAAAAACCTTTTAATCCAGGTCTTCTTCACTAACCCGGGATATAACTCCAGTGGTCTTGCCACCCAGGACAGATCCCAGAAAACAACTGATTATATCAATCGGGCCCTCGAATATGCAACAGCTGAAGGACTCACTAATTATATCGCTTTATGCTATTCCAACCTCGCTAAGGTTTATACTACGGAGGGTAAACCAGGGAAAGCATTTGATTATGCAAACCTTGGTTTCACCACTGCGCTTAGTAGCGAAGATGATTCTGCAAAAGTGCTTTGTGCCATCCAGATGGGAAACATCTACCTGCAACAGGGGAAAACTACCGTAGCATATAAAACTTTTACCCATGCTCTCGACCTGGCAGTTCATTCAGGAAAACAAGTTCTGTTACCTCCCGTTTATCATGCAATAGCTGACCTCTATAAGAAACTTGATAATATAGATTTATCGAAAGATTACCTGTTTAAGAGTCTTGATGCAAACCAGGAAAGTAAAAACTTACAAGGCCAGATGGAGGACTATATTTCGCTGGCACAGATATATCCATACCAGGTTGGTAAGGATTACCTGTTACGCGCAGAGAAATTGGCGGATGCCTTACACAACATTAAACAAAAGCTGGATGCCCAAAGAAAGTTGTTCTCCTATATGATGCTTGAGGAAAAACCGGCAGTAGCATTAGATTACCTTAATATACACCCTGATTTAAAAAGAATCCTGACCAACAGTGGTCCACATTATATAGACTGGACAATGGCTTCGGTTTATCTATATGGTAAAATGCCGGGTGAAGCACTTTATTACTTTAAAATAGCAGAACCATCATTCCGCGAGGGATATGATTTTTCAACACGAAAAGCTTTTTTTGGAGAACTGGCCTATTGTTATAAGGAGGTGAAAGATTATCCGAACGCCATTAAATATTATTCAACATTGGTTGACTTAAGTACAGCTGTATCTGACTTGTTTACATTAAAATCGGCGACAAATGAACTAAGGGAACTTTATAATACTACCGGAGATTATAAACAAGCTTATCAATACAGTATCTTATATGATCAGTATAATGACAGTGTGCAACAAGTAAGTAAAGAAAAAGACCTGGCCTTAATGGAAATTGATAATGAAGCGAAGGCCCGTGATCATGCTGCTCAATTGGCAAAAGAACAACAAATCCGCAGTTATAATCTTCAGTATATCGGGATCACCCTGATAATTGTCATTGCCTTTATATCGCTGGTGGCTCTTGGAATGTTCAAAGTTTCTCAATTGACAATAAGAGCACTTGGATTTATTTCTTTTATCTTTTTGTTTGAGTTTATTATTATGTTGATGGATAACTGGATTCACAATATGACAGACGGCCAGCCATTTCACTCCTGGCTGATAAAAATCGGGGTGATATCCATACTACTACCATTACATCATTATTTCGAACACCGCGTGATCAGGTACCTGCTTACCCACAAATTATTATTAACACGTCCTGCATTTTCATTTGCAGCATTAATTGACAAAATAACACCTGGGCCGGATCATCACGAACCAGGTGAAGTGAAGGAAGAATCGACACCTGCCAGGCCAAAGGAGAAAATAACTGTTGTTAATTACAAATTGCCGGCGGAGGACAAATAGAACCTACCTGCAAGTATATATAATCACCGGCTATTACTGGGGCATCAACAGCTTTTTCAACCTCTATCAGGCCTAATGACAATAATGATATCATCAGTGAATTGTCCTGGTTTGAAAAAGAGGAAGATTGCCCGTTAAGAAAAGCTTTTCTTGGAATTCTCACCAATACGGTATGTCGTTCTGAAAGTGAAACTCTTGCCGCTTTTGAAAGCCCGGGATTCAAACGAATATACTGGGTGATAAGCTGTGGCCTGAGAGCAGCAATAATGAACTGCACCTTATCGATATTATGATCATTGCATGCTTTCACTATAGCATTTAATTTATTCACATCCACCGTAATCAAATCAGTGGATTTGATATTAGCTGCTTTCATGTCAGCTTTATACTTGTTATGGGCCGCTATGGCAATGCGGGGCGCAACAGAATCACTTAACAGGTCACTTGAATTCATTTGACTGAATACTGAAAAAGGATTTATTACTGCAATAATGCAGAAAACAAGCAGTCGGAAGTAAGGTTTCATAAATGAAGTGGTTTAGGTAATTGAAGGACTAAAAGTTAAGTATTATTAGTTAATTTTCAAATAATATTTGTATATGAACTTACAGTAACGAACATCCAAAATCCTCGATGGAATATGATTTACTATCTGCTGGACTACTTGTTTTTTATCTTCCATACCATCCTGACACTTTTTAACATGGTAGGTTGGGTATTTCCCGCAACCCGTAAATGGAACCTGCTGACTTTATTTTTGACCGCTTTTTCGTGGTTTGTCTTAGGTATATGGTATGGTTGGGGATATTGCCTCTGCACTGACTGGCATTGGCGGGTAAGAGAGCACCTGGGTTATCATGATCAAAGTCGTTCTTATATTCATTTTCTCATCCTGCAACTAACGGGCATTAATGCCAATCCCAACTTTGTTGAAACGATGACACTCATTTTATTCCTGGTCAGTTTTGCCGCAAGCATTTATTTAAACGCCAGGGATTACGTGCTAAGGCAAAAAGGTCAAACTCACAAGTAGTATCACATTATGGAGACACTAGCCCCAATACCCGGCTACTATACTCTCTTACCTCCTGGCATAATTGTTCATCTTCCGTTAAAGATTTACCATAAGAAGGTATCATTTCAATTATTTTATTCTTCCATTCTGCACTCTGCATCTGTTGCGGAAAACACTTGTTTAAGATATTCAACATAATACTTACAGCTGTAGAAGCTCCAGGCGAAGCCCCCAGCAGGGCAGCTATACTTCCATCACCGGCATTGACCACTTCTGTTCCAAATTCGAGCACCCCTCCTTCCTCTTCGTCTTTCTTTATAACCTGGACCCTGTAACCTGCAATAGCCAACTCCCAGTCTTCCATTTTCGCGGACGGGTAATATTCTTTCAAAGCGTCCAGCCTTGCTTCGGGGGTTAACCGCACCTGTTCTATTAAGTATTTAGTCAAAGGAAGATTATGAACCCCGGCAGATATCATTGGCCAAAGATTACTCCATTTTAAGGATTTAAACAGGTCAAGTAATGATCCTCTTTTCAGAAACTTAGTGGTGAAACCTGCGTACGGACCGAACAGCAATTCTCTCTTCTCTTTTATCCACCTTGTATCCAGGTGAGGTACAGACATTGGCGGCGATCCCACCGCAGCTATGCCATATACTTTCGCAAGATGTTGATTGATCACCTGTTCATTGGTACACCTGAGCCACTGACCACTTACAGGAAAACCTCCGAACCCTCTTGCTTCCGGTATGCCTGATTTTAATATTAATGGCAATGATCCTCCTCCTGCACCGATAAATACAAAAGGCGTGTATATGTACCTTGTTTTACCGAATCTTTTATCCTTTACCTTAATCCGCCATAAACTTCCTTTCTTTTTTAACTTTCTAACTTCAGTATTGAAAAACAATCTTACTGCCTTCATCTGTTTAAGAGAAGTAAACAGGCATCGTGTCAGTGATCCGAAATTCACATCAGTACCCAAGTCCATTCGTGTTGCAGCAACAGGATCTAAGCTATCCCTTCCGTCCATTACAAGTGGTATCCATTTCTCTATCTGCCCGGGTACATCTGAAAACTGCATCTGTTTAAATAAGGGTGAGCTTTTTAGAGTATCCCACCTTTTGCGGAGGTACTCTACATTCTTCTCTCCCCACACAAAACTCATGTGCGGAATAGGGTGAATAAATGATGATGGTGGTTGAAGAATATTATGGTCAACAAGCCAGGCCCAGAACTGCTTAGATACTTCAAAGCTTTCAGCTATCTTAATTGCTTTAGAGATATCAATACTCCCATCCTGCCGTTCAGGTGTGTAGTTCAGTTCACAAAAGGCTGAATGACCGGTGCCCGCATTATTCCATCCATCTGAGCTTTCTGCAGCCGCATGATCCAGCCGCTCATATATATGTATACTGATATTGGCTTGTAATTGTTTCAGCAGCATTGCTAAAGTCGCACTCATGATACCAGCACCTATGAGGACAACATCGACCTGGTCTTTTTTGGTTGGCATACAACAGTAGACATAATATTTATGCCATAAGGAAAAGAAAGTAGTACTGGAGTAAAGAAACGGAATGTTAGATTAAATGGGCTTTCTTTTACTAAGGTCTACATAATGGATTTTGTACTTTTTATTGGTAAACCCATCTGAATATAAAAGCTTATTTAAGAAATATCCCACGACAACTATTCCGCCGGCAATAGATATTTTCCTGAGGTTGTCTCTATCTGTTACTGAACCGGGAAGAGTTAATGCATTTAAAAGATTTAACGAGAGATATCCTGTGCCGCCAATCATCATTAACGGTCCTGCATTTCGTGCAAAAAATCCGGACTTCTTACCAAAATGTATCCGGCTGATCTCTTTGAATTTTAGACCTAAGTCTACTATGGAAATAGTGTCAAGCTGGCGCGTGCCCCAGATGGTTGGAAAATACCTGGTAGTATATATGGTGAGATATACACTATCATTCCGGATGGATTTTATTGGTCCCTGTAAGATGCTACCATCTGTTGTTTGAAGCAGTATGTTTGAGCCCTGATAAAAATTCTTCATTGTCTTCCCGGTCCATTTGCGAACACTGATATAATCAGCACTTTGAGAATTGGCAGTCAGAGATAACAAAAACATCAGCAGCACGAACGGCGCTTTCATACATTGAAACTAATTCGTGTACTCTAATGAAAAGGTTAAAGTGAGTCTAAGTTGTACACTATGGAGTCCAACTCAAATCCTACACAACCTCTATGCGGTTCCAAGTGCCTTTCTCACTGCGGGAATAACCTGTGTGGTAAATAACTCCATTGAATGAAGGACCTTCTTATGTGCAATGGCACCAATGCTCATTTGAGCCAGGAAACGGGTATGACCAAATAATTCATGTTCATACAGAATCTTGTCAATTACCTGTTGAGGACTTCCCACCAATAATGCGCCTTCGGGTCCTGTTGATGCATCGAACTGCTGACGGTTCATTCCTGGCCACCCTCTCTCCCGTCCAATCCTGCTCATAACGTCTGCATAAGGAGGATAAAATTCATCTGCAGCCTGTTGCGAAGTATCGGCAATGTAGGTATGCGAGTTTATACCCAGTTGAAAGTCTGCTGCCGGGTGACCTGCTTTGGTATATACATCGCGGTATAATCTTGTATACGGTGCAAAACGCGCCGGCAATCCTCCTATGATCGCCAGCATCATGGGTAATCCTAAATCAGCTGCCCGCACGACAGATTCCGGTGTACCTCCTACGGCTACCCAGATAGGTAACTTCGATTGAAAAGGCCTTGGATAAACCGACCGGTTATTGATGCTTTGTGTATGTTTTCCCTTCCAGCTTATCGTCTCACCATTATTAATTTGCATAAGCATGTTTAGCTTTTCAGTAAACAGTTCATCATAGTCTTCGAGCTTATAACCAAATAAAGGAAAGGATTCAATAAAAGAGCCTCTACCCGCCATAATCTCAGCTCTCCCTCTTGAGAGGAGATCAACTGTAGCAAAAGACTGGAAGACCCGTACAGGATCATCAGAACTTAAAACAGTAACACCACTGGATAAACGAATATTTTTGGTTTTAACCGCGGCAGCAGCAAGAACCACAGCAGGAGATGAAACAGCGTAATCAGGCCGGTGGTGCTCGCCTAACGCAAATACTTCCAGACCTGATTGATCTGCAAGTTCAACTTCTTCTAAAAGGTTTTGAATACGCTGGTAAGGATTTGTCGCATCTCCTGTAACAGGATGAACTCCAAGATCTGCGAAGCTACATACGCCGAATTGCATCTATAAAATTAGACAAAAGTAAACTGTTGTAATTATCTCATCAATCAGGCGATCGTCACAGTTATAATTGTTCCGGGGGCAACGAAAGATGAACTATTCACTAATAAATGGTTCGCCATTACCTCCACTTCCAGTTCATAGTAATTACCCATAAATCTGCACTGTTTTACCATGCACTCTACCCCATCATTTCCAGTACTCACTTTGAAAGATTCGGGACGCAGGATAGTATTTTCAGTTAATTTAAAAATACCGGCAAGGACTTTATTTATGTAGTTGCATTTACCAAATATTCCAGCGACATATTCACTAATTGGTTTTTGATACAGCTCTTGAGGAGTTCCATGCTGTACTACTATTCCATTCTGCAATACTACTATTTCGTCAGCCCATGATAATACATCTGCAGCATCGTGCGACACCATTAAACAAGTCATCCCGAGTTGTTCA
>JBLNAY010000107.1:0-4224 GCA_050259715.1 Candidatus Dadabacteria bacterium | reverse complement strand
TGCTGGCATTAAATACAATTGTGCTGGCAATATTGATTGGAGTAACACTTGTGCTGGGAAGAATATACTGCTCTACACTATGTCCTATGGGCATTTACCAGGACATCATGGATTGGGTTAGTAAAAAACTACACAGGAAAAAGAAGTATCCGTATTTCAAAGAACAACCCATACTCCGGTGGACAATCGTGGGTGTTACAGTCATTGCTTTTTTTGCCGGTGTTTCTTTCCTAATCACTATTTTAGATCCATACAGTGCTTATGGTCGTATCAGCACTAACCTCTGGAAGCCGGTTTACCTTGAACTGAATAATGTTGTTGCTTATGTGGGCAGCCAGTTTGATTATTACCGGTTTTATAAGACTGATATTTTTATTTACAGTATTGCCGCATTTATAACTGCTATCATCACCCTTGGAGCTATTGGATACCTCTCTTATCGGTACGGACGTTTGTATTGCAATACCATATGCCCCGTTGGAACTGTTCTTGGCTTTGTATCCCGCTTCTCCATTTATAAGATCCGAATCAACGAAAGTAAATGCAATAGTTGTGGTTTATGCGCTATGAGGTGTAAATCCTCGTGCATTGACCATAAGGAACAAAAAATAGATTACAGCCGTTGCGTCAGTTGCTTCAATTGTCTCCATGAATGTAACAGGAGTGCAATGACCTATAGCTGGCGACCTGGTAAATTAAGAGTAGTACCTGCATTACAACCGGTGAATCATGATGAATCCAAAAGGAAATTTCTTTTTGCAATGTTCATCGTGGCGCTTGCCGGAATACAAAAAGTAATAGCTAAACAGCCGGATACACTTAAAAAATTAAAATTATTCTATTCAGCACATAATAAGCCTTTTAAAAAGAAACACCCGATTGCTCCACCCGGAGCTATAAACACTAGGAGATTTAATGATAAATGCACCGGTTGCCACTTATGTGTAAGTAAGTGCCCTTCACATGTGTTGAAGCCCACATTTATGGAATACGGATTAGCAGGGATGTTGCAACCCGAAATGATTTTTGAAGATGGTTATTGCAACTATCATTGTACCGTTTGCACAGAGATCTGTCCTTCTAACGCTTTGAAGAAAGTGTCAGCAAAGGAAAAACGGAATTTACAAATCGGCCAGGTCGTTTTCATAAAAGAGAACTGTATTACAGTGACAGATGGAACTGATTGTGGCGCGTGTTCAGAGCACTGTCCTACCCAGGCTGTGAGCATGCAGCCGTATAAGGGTGACCTGCGCTTGCCGACAATTGATCATGATCTTTGTGTAGGGTGCGGTGGATGCGAATACATATGCCCGGTACGCCCGTTCAGGGCTATTTATGTTGATGGCAATCCCGTTCACCTCACTGCCAAAGTGCCGGAACAACAGGAACAGAAGAAAGTGGAACTCAACGATTTCGGCTTCTAGAATACAGCAGATCCGGCATGACTAAGATCATTAGTTTTTACTAAATTTTTGCATTAATTTGCATGAACTGATGATTTTGCAGAGGAAGATATATCCTAATTCTTTTTCCTGTTCATTTGTTATTCCAACGAACGTTATGGAATCTCCTGATGGGGAAATATATTTATACTGAACTATTATGCTGATGAGAATGAAAACTGCTTATTTGATATTACTTAACCTATTGTTTATAGGAGTGGCAATAGGACAAAAAATACCTGCTCCAAAAGAACATTTTGGTTTCAACATTGGAGATGATTACCAGTTGGCAAACTATACTCAAACAGAAGCTTACTTTAAAAAACTGGCTGCTGTTTCTGACCGTATGAAGTTGGTAAACATTGGCCTTACCGAGGAAGGAAGAGTGCAGTATATGGCTATTGTTTCCTCTCCTGCTAACCTCAGGAAGTTAGACGAATACAAAGACATTGCCCGTAAACTCGCCCGTGCAGAGGATCTCAGTGATGCAGAAGCACACGCACTTGCCGCAAAAGGAAAGGCAGTTGTTTGGATTGATGGAGGCTTGCATGCAACGGAAGTTGTGGGTACCCACCAGTTAATTGAAACGCTATACCAGTTATTGAGCAGAAATGACGAAGAAACTTTAAGGATCCTGGATAATGCGATTGTACTTTTTGTACATGCCAATCCCGATGGCCAGGAACTGGTTTCGAACTGGTATATGCAGGAGAACGATGTAAAGAAAAGAAACACAAACATTCCAAGGTTATATGAAAAGTACATTGGTCATGATAATAACCGTGACTTTTTCATTATGAATGTGAAGGAAACTCAGAACATGAGTCGTCAGCAATACCTGGAATGGTTGCCACAGATCATTTATAATCATCACCAGTCCGGACCCCCGGGATCGATCCTTTCCGGACCTCCATACAGGGATCCGTTTAATTATGTTTATGATCCGCTTTTAGTTACCAGCCTTGATGCAGTAGGTGCAGCCATGAACAACCGGTTAAACCGCGAGAACAAACCGGGATACACCCAAAGAGCAGGATCAAGTTATTCCACCTGGTGGAATGGTGGCCTGAGAACAACAGGGTATTTCCATAATATGATAGGCTTACTTACAGAGATCATCGGGAGTCCGACACCAGGTAAGGTACCCCTGGTGCCATCTAGACTAATACCCAATAGTGCGACGCCTAATCCTGTTGTTCCGCAGGAATGGCATTTCAGGCAATCTATCGATTATTCAGTGTCTTTGAATTATGCGGTGTTGAATTATGCTGTTAATCAGAAGGATGAATTGCTCTATGGTATTTATAAGATGGGTAGCAACTCTATCGAAAATGGCAGTCATGATCATTGGACTTTTTCCCCTAAATACATTGATTCGATAAATAGTGCTTACCGGAAAGATCAGAAGAAAGTAGTTGAACAATCTGCAGGTACTGCAAGAGGCGGAGTTTCAGACACCATTCCTCTCAAATACTTCAATCTTGTACTTAATGATCCATCCTTACGGGATGCCAGGGGATATATCATTCCTTCTGACCAGCCAGACTTCCCGACTGCAGTAAAATTCATTAATGCACTTATTCGCTCCGGCATTGCTGTTCAAAAAGCAACTAAGGAATTTATGGTGGAAGGAAAACATTATCCGGGTGGCAGCTATATAGTCAAGACAGCGCAGGCGTTCCGCCCGCATGTATTGGATATGTTTGAACCACAGGATCATCCTAATGATTTTGCTTATCCAGGTGGTCCCCCGGTAAGACCTTATGATGCTGCAGGATGGACACTCGCCTACTCTATGGGTGTGCAGTTTGACAGGATCTTAAATGATTTTAAAGGACCTTTTGAAAGAATCCCTTATGGAGAATTGCAAAAACTAAAAGGTGATATTTCAAAGGAAGCAGGTGCGGGATACGTGTTGACTGGGCAAGTGAATAACTCATTTATTGTAGTGAATGATCTCCTGCAATCAGGAATAGATGTTTACAGGATCACCTTACCCGGGAATAACATGAACGCAGCAAGTATCAATGCGTCTGTAGTTCCAAAGATGATGAAAGGAAAAGGACAGGCAAATGAATCCATTTATTCAAGTGATTTAACGGGAAGAATATCACAAGCAGGATCATTTTTTATACCTGCATCAGGTAAAACAAAGGAAGTATTGGAAAAAGTTGCAGCTGAGCAAGGAATCAATGTGTTGACAGTTGCAAACCGTCCTCAGAATATTAAGAAGATTTCACCGATGAAGATTGCCCTTTGGGATACTTATGGAGGATCTATGTCATCGGGCTGGGTGCGTTGGCTTATGGAGCAATATCATTTTCCTTACCAGGTGATCTATTCAAAAACAATAGATGCCGGTGATCTGAACAACAAGTATAATGCGATAGTGTTAGTTGGTGGTGCTGTACCTCAAAAAAGGAGTATTGAAACTCCTTATAATCAAAGAGGTATTAAACCTGAGAGTATTCCGTCAGAATTCAGGTCAATGTTAGGTAGGATAAGTGCCGACACTTCAATTCCACAATTGAAAAAGTTCCTTGAAAATGGAGGCAGTATTGTAAGCATTGGAAGCAGTACAAACCTGGTCTATTACCTGGACCTTCCCGTAAGAAATGCCTTGGTGGAGATGAACAATGGACAGGAACGGGCATTGCCGGATGAAAAGTTTTACATTCCCGGAAGTCTACTTAAGGTGAAAGTGGATCCTACACAACCTGCAGCATATGGACTGCCTATGGAAACTGATGTCTATTTTGATGCCAGTCCCGTATTCAGGTTA
>JBLNAY010000106.1:0-2672 GCA_050259715.1 Candidatus Dadabacteria bacterium | reverse complement strand
ATGTTAGTGCCAGCTCTTTGTTTGGAACTAATGTCACTACAAAAAAGGATACAATAATTGAGATAGCCTCGGTCCTGATCTTTTCGGCTATTAATAATGGTGATAAGGCAGGTGTTATTTTTTATAGCAATAAGATTGAACTTTATATACCTCCTAAAAAAGGTAAGCAGCATGCATTATATATCGTGAGGGAATTGCTGTCTGTTAAAGCGAAGACCAGGGGCACCAAACTTTCTACTGCCTTAAAGTATTTTACAAACACGAGTAAACAAAAGAGTATTGCTTTCATATTAAGTGATTTCATAGATACAAATTACCAGGATATGCTGCGCGTGGCCGCTAATAAACATGATGTTGTTGGCATTAAGATTTATGACAAGATGGACATGCAGTTACCCCGTATTGGGATGCTGCGGGTGGAAGATCCTGAAACAGGTGTACAGAAATGGGTGGACACTAAAAGCCGTTGGGTGCGCCATGAGTATGAAAAAGAGTTCTTCAGGATTACCGACTATGCTAACCTGGTATTTAAGAGGAGCGGCGCCAACCTGCTGCATGTGCGTACAGATGAAGATTATGTAAGAGTGCTTCAACAATTTTTTATCAGCAGGAACAGATGAAGATGAAAGCAGCACTCATCCTACTCCTTACCATTTGTGTTTTTACCAGCGCAATGTCGCAAGCCATTTCCGCAACTGTAAACCGGGATAAGATCCTTATAGGCGAGAAGCTGCAACTGGTATTGAGATCAGCAGCTCAGAAAGACCAACCCATCTCATTACAGGAGATTGATACTATTCCTCACTTTGAGATAATGGAAAAAAGCAAGCTAGATTCTGCTGTTAATGGAGATTCTATAGTACTAACGCAAACATATACTCTTACCAGCTGGGATTCTGGCAAGTGGGTATTCCCAAAGTTTGATGTGAAAACGAAACCTATTTCCGTTTATGTGGGCTATACTCCTTTTGATGTTAGCCGGCCCTATAATGATATTAAGCAGATACTGGATGTAAAAAGACCGGAACGAAGCACATGGTACTGGTACCTAATTGGACTTGCATTGTTAATCATCCTGTTCCTGCTATTCTTTCCTTCAGGCAAGAAAGAAAAACCTGAACAAAAATTTGATTTAAATGCATACAAGAAGGCTAAAGCAGCTATGGAGAAATTAAAGAATGAGGATCTTGCAAGTCGTGATGTTAAGGAATATTATGTGCAGTTGATAAACATCTTTCGCAGATATGTTCATGCCAGGAAGGGCATTCAATCATACTATAGAACAACTGACGATCTTGCCATTCAATTACAGGAATTAGCAATGAAGAAACAGTTGTTCGGAGAATTATTGCAGGTATTACGTCTAAGTGACCTGGTGAAGTTTGCTAAATACCAGCCATTGCCAAATGATAACAAGACAGCGTTTGATATTATCATGGATAGTTTAACATCAATTGAGCACTCCAATGCTGTATGATTATTTCAGCAATATCACTTTTGCTAATATTTGGGTGCTTCCATTCCTGCTGATGGTTCCTGTGCTGGCATGGATACACTTCAGAAGTCGACGTGCTCTCAAGTCAAGTGTTACAGTTTCAACAGCATCTACTTTTACTGCAACGACTGGCCGGAACTTCTTCGTGAACTTGCCGTTCTGGTTAAGACTCTTATCTCTTGCTGCTTTAATTCTCGCTCTTGCCCGGCCCCAGATATTGAATAGCCAGACAAAAACAAGAGGGCAGGGAATAGATATCGTTTTATGCATTGACGTAAGCGGAAGTATGCTATCTCCTGACTTTGTGCCTAACCGTATCCAGGTAGCCAAACAGGTAGCTTCTGAATTTGTGCAACAGCGGCCGGTGGACCAGATCGCATTGGTGATCTTTTCGGGTGAAAGTTATACCCTTTCCCCCTTGACCACAAACCATGAAGCTATCCTTGAACAGATTAAAAGTCTCCGCAGTGGTATGCTGCAGGATGGTACACTGATTGGAGAAGGGTTAGCAACTTCTGTTCAGCGTCTTGTACAGAGTAAATCAAAAAGTAAAGTAATCATCCTGCTTACTGATGGTAAAGAAGAGCCGCCTGATACACGAATCATTGATCCTTATACTGCCCTGGAAATAGCCAAGGCGAAAGGCGTAAGGGTTTATACAATCGGTATGGCAGCGGCACCAGGTTCTCTTGAAGAAATGCGCGTGACAAGAAGGGATGCGAGTAACAACCTTGATGATGCTTTATTAAGCCGGATTGCAAGGGAGACAGGGGGAGAGTATTTCAGAGCCAGTGATAAGGAAAAACTGCAGGAGATCTACTCACGAATTGATAAATTGGAGAAGTCACCGTTCCAGAAAGTCACCAAGACTAAAGCCGATGAACAATACTTCTACCTGTTGATAGCGGCACTTTTCTTCCTCCTGCTGGAGGTTCTGATTAAGTACATATTATTACGTACTTTTCCCTAATGGCAACTGGAGTTGTTTACCGGTCAACCGGTAGTTGGTATAATTTAAAAGATGAAGCCGGGAAAATGTGGAACGGACGCATTAAGGGTGTAATGAAACTGGATGGAATTACATCGACAAACCCTATTGCTGTTGGTGACATTGTAGATTTTACCCTCGAAGATGAGACAGAGGCGACAGTCATGATCACCGAAATTCATGACAGGA
>JBLNAY010000105.1:0-3319 GCA_050259715.1 Candidatus Dadabacteria bacterium | reverse complement strand
AGCATGCACAGGCGATCAATTCCAATACCTATTCCTGATGTGGGTGGCATACCATATTCCAGTGCTCTTAAAAAGTCATGGTCTATGTACATAGCTTCCAGGTCACCGCGTTCCATCAGCTTTACCTGTTCTTCAAATCGCTCCCTTTGATCAATAGGGTCATTCAGCTCAGAGTAGGCATTTGCGATCTCTTTTCCATTTATTATTAACTCAAATCTTTCTACAAGGCCTTCTTTGGAACGATGCTTTTTAGTTAGTGGGCTCATTTCCACGGGATAGTCTATAATGAATGTAGGCTGGATATAGAAATCCTCACATTTCTCTCCAAAGAGTTCATCCACCAGCTTTCCCTTGCCCATAGTTTCATCTACTTCCAGGTGTAAGTTCCGGCAAACACCTCTTAGTGCTGCTTCGTCCATTTCACTTACGTCTATTCCAGTATGTTCCTTTATTGCATCATAGATGGAAATGCGATGGAAAGGTGCTTTAAAGGAAATTATTTTATTCCCAACAGGCACTTCCGTGGTACCGCATACATCCATAGCTGCCTTCTCCAACAAACGTTCTGTCACATTCATCATCCAGAGGTAATCCTTATAGGCTGTGTAGAATTCCAGTATAGTGAACTCCGGGTTGTGCGTCCTGTCCATACCTTCATTACGGAAGTTGCGGCTGAATTCATATACCCAGTCAAAGCCACCAACAATAAGCCGCTTCAGGTACAATTCATTAGCGATCCTCAGATAAAAAGGCACATCCAATGCATTATGATGAGTGATGAACGGTCTGGCTGCAGCCCCCCCGGGAATAGTCTGCAGTACAGGTGTATCTACCTCCAGCGCTCCATATTCATTCAGGAACTCCCGTATGGAATTAATCATCCTCGTGCGCTTATAAAAAGTATCCTTTATAGAAGGATTAATTACCAGGTCGGCATAACGTTGCCGGTATTTAAATTCGGGATCCGTTACTGCATCAAACGTCTGTCCTTCCGCCTCTTTAACTATCGGTAATGGACGCAAAGATTTTCCAAGAAAAGTAAACTCTTTGACATGAATAGAGATCTCGCCCATTTTTGTACGGAAAACAAAACCTTTCACACCAATGAAATCTCCTATGTCCAGCAGCTTTTTCCAGACAACATCATATAGGCTGGTGTCATCACCTTTTGCCAGTTCATCTTTTCTAAGGTACAGTTGTATCCTGCCATGCGAGTCCTGCAGGACTGCGAAGCTGGCCTTACCCATATCCCTTACACTCATAATACGTCCTGCCAGGCATACATCATCCAGAGAGTCAACCTTCTTTTCATCACTAAAGGTGTTTTTAATAAGGCTTGAATAATGGCTGACCGGGTATAAAGCAGCAGGGTAAGGATCAATACCTAATTTCTTCAATTGCCCCAGCTTCTCCCTTCGTATAATTTCTTGTTCTGATAAATTCAAAGACTGCATGTTCCTGTTTATTGAGGTGCAAAATTACGCTATCCTCCCTTATCAGGATGGATGCCGATGTAATGAAGGGAGAGTTGTAATTACAAATACATAAAACAACTGCAGGGATAAACGATATATAAACAGATACATTGCTTGAATAATCTATAAAAACGAGGCAATTGATCCATTTATAAATATGTAAATTGTTGTATCTTTTAGCCAGTAAAACCCGCTTAATCTACTTAAAGACGGTTGCAATGGCTGTAAACCTAATACAGGAATTCCTTTTTCAGCGTATAAAAGAACTGCTTCCTTCCAATGACTGTTTAGCAGATGTAATCTCAGATAGTCTTTACATTAGCCAGGATAGCGCTTATCGTCGTATCAGGGGTGAAACACCATTAGTGCTTGAAGAAGCCAAAATCCTTTGTGACAAGTTCCAGATATCCCTGGACCAGTTACTGCATTCCCAGCCGGATACCATTGTGTTCAAATCCATAACAGTATCTGGAGAGAACGGCAGTTTTGTTCAGTTCCTCTCTGGCTTATTGGACCAGATGAAAGTACTTGCCAGGGCAAAGGATAAACAGATTATTTATCTTAGTAAAGAACTGATCATCTTCCATCATTTCTGCTTTAAACCTTTATTCGCATTTCAATATCTGTTCTGGATGAAAACAGTGCTGGGTAATAATGATCTGAAGATGGAATATTCTGTAGATCTGCTTACTCCCGAATTGATGGAGGTGTGTACAGAGTTGATGGAAATGTATAACCAAATACCTTCTATTGAGATCATCAACAGCGAAAGCATTAACAGCACCATTGCTCAAATAGAGTACTATCGCGACGCTGGTGTGTTCAGGAATGATGATGATGTACAGGAAGTATATAATTCTCTGGAGGAAATGGTTCGCCACTTACGCAAAGAAGCAGAAGCAGGTTGCAAGTTTATTCCCGGTGAGAATCCCTCATTTAAAAAGAAAAATTATCAACTCTATTTTAACCGGGTTGGGCTTGCCGATAATACTATACTCTCCCTGGAAGATGGCAGACGTGTGGTTTACCTGAACTATGAAGCCTTGAACCTGATGGTGACTACTGATGAAAACTTCTGTAACAAAACGGAGGATAAACTGCATACCATCATTCGCCAGAGTACCCTGTTAAGTGACTTCAATGAAAAGCAGCGAAACATTTTCTTCAATACCCTCTTGAGGAAGATCCCTAAACGGCAGAAACAAAATATATGAATGACGATATTAAGCTCCAAAGCGAAGTATTTAGATTGATTAAGAATAAGGTAGATCCGGATGTTTTATTAGCTGAAGAGATCGGGCATTTATTGGGTGTAAGTGCCGACAGTGCATATAGAAGAATAAGAGGTGAAAAACAGTTATCATGCGGAGAGTTGTATAAGCTTGCTTCTCATTACCGGCTCTCGCTGGACAGCACATTCAAATTGAATACTGATGCAATCCGGTTTACAGGTAATTACATTAACCCACACAACTTTCGGTTTGAAGAGTATCTCCATAATATGGTTATGCAGACCAAACATATGCTTACCTTCAAAGAGCACAGTATTTACTATTTATGCAAGGATATTCCCATCTTCTACCAATTTTTCTCACGGGAGTTGGCCGCCTTTAAATACTTTTTCTGGCATAAGACTCTTCTGCACACTCCCGGGTTCGAGGACAGGGAAGTACGACTGGAAGAATTACCTGATGAAGTGTGGGACACTGGAAGAAAAACCCTCGACTTGTATAAACAGCTGAATGTTTACGAGATCTGGAACATTGAAAGCCTGAATGGATTCTTAAGGCAGATAGAGTTCTATCATGATACAAGGGTTATCGATTCCCCTCACGACCTGTTGC
>JBLNAY010000104.1:0-13818 GCA_050259715.1 Candidatus Dadabacteria bacterium | reverse complement strand
AACCAAACCGAGGTCTGTGGGAAATAGTTTTGCCTTCTCAGCACCTGTATTCTCTGTTTCTGTTTTCTTAGTGATCTTATCCCTGTTTAAAACGAAAACAGCGTAATTCCGCTGTATACCTTCTTTATCTCTCTTTTCAACATAACCTCTTTTTAAAATAGTTGAAATTGTTGGAGCATAGGTGGACGGACGGCCAATACCGAGTTCTTCCAATTTCTTTACCAGGGATGCTTCTGTATAGCGGGGTAGAGGCCGGGTAAAACGTTCTATAGCTTTCATCTCCCTGAGATCCAATTGCTGGCTTACTCTCAAAGGCGGTAACATCCCCTCTTTATGTTCATCACCATCCTGATCTTCATCATCCACATCTTCCCTGTAAACTTTTATAAATCCATCAAACTTAAGCACTTCACCTTCGGCGGTGAGTTCAGCCTTGTTGGTAGATATTCCTATTTTGGCAATGGTCTTTTCCAATTCAGCATCGGACATCTGGCAGGCCATGGTGCGTTTCCATATCAATTCATATAAGCGTTTCAGATCCTGATCATTTACACTAGTTGTTGACATATATGTAGGCCTGATTGCTTCATGTGCTTCCTGCGCTGATGCATTCTTCGTTCTGTATTGCCTTGCCTTGTAGTAGCGATCACCAAATGAACCTTTAATGGTTTTCTCAATGTCAGCCATCGCTGTATCACTAAGATTCACGCTGTCTGTTCTCATATAGGTTATATGACCATTTTCATATAGCCTTTGTGCCAGTAACATGGTACGGCTTACTCCATATCCAAGTTTCCTGCTCGCTTCCTGCTGAAGGGTGGAGGTAGTAAAAGGCGCTGCCGGTGAACGCCTGGTGGGTTTAACTTGTATATCATTAATGGTATAAGTAGCACCTATACACTCATTCAAAAACGTTTCTGCTTCTGTATCTTTTGAAAACCTTGAACCCTCAGCTTTAAAGGCTACCGGTTTGCCGGAAATATCATTTGCTGTAAAATCAGCTTCAACCTTAAAGCTGCTTTGAGGTGTAAAGGCATTAATTTCCCTTTCCCGCTCGGCAACTAACCTTACTGCTACACTCTGTACCCTTCCTGCACTGAGGTTGTTTTTCATGCTTATTTTACGCCAAAGAACGGGGCTTAATTCAAAACCCACAATCCTGTCAAGTACCCTGCGAGCCTGTTGGGCATTGACAAGGTCCATATTGACGGTTCGGGGGTTTTGTACCGCTCTCTGAATAGCGGGCTTTGTGATCTCATGAAATACGATCCTCTTGGTTTTATAAGGATCCAGTCCGAGTACTTCACACAAATGCCAGCTAATGGCTTCTCCTTCCCGGTCCTCATCCGTTGCGAGCCACACTTCATCACTCTTTTTAGCTAATTGCTTTAACTCCTTAACGACTTTTTCTTTATCATCCGGAACTATATATCGTGGTGTATAATTGTTCTTTATGTCAATACCCATATCGCCTTTTTCCAGGTCACGTATGTGACCATAGCAGCTTTTTACTTCAAAATCCTTCCCCAATATTTTTTCTATCGTCTTGGCCTTGGCAGGCGACTCAACTATCAACAAATTCTTCGGCATGTGCTTTTATTTCTGATCAATTTTTGTGCAATAATCTTCCTCTGCGAACATGCAAGTATAAGGCAACTAATCTTAATTTGACAAAATGGAAATTTTTTGCCTGGTATAACCAATGGATTTATTTGATGTCTTTTGTGATGAGATCAACAAGCTTTACCGACCAGTTTTTATATTCTTTTGCAGAAGGATGAAGCAGGTCAGATCCTATGAGTGACGGGTCTTTGTACGCCTTCTTTGAATGTTTGGTAATATCGATATATTGTACTTTATATTGTATGCAAACAGCCTTATTTGCAGCATTAAACAAATCTATTTCCTTACCTGTTTTTTCCGGTTCGTTATTTCTTCCAGAAGGAGTGACGCTATAATCCGGGATAGAAAGTACAATCACACGACCAGGTTTATTATGGGCAAATGCAATGGCTTGTTTTAAAAGATTTTCAAATTCCAGGCTATACTCTGCAATTTCTCTGCCCCTGTACTGATTATTTACCCCTATCAGCAATGTTACAAAATCATATTGTTGTAAAAACTGGTAATCTTTAATTGCTTCATTGAGTTCGTCAGTTGTCCATCCTGTTTTAGCAATGATTTCAGGAGCTGAAAAAGAAAAACCTTTTTTACGTAGAAGGCCGACTACCTGGTAAGGAAAGCTTTGATACATTAATACACCTTCTCCTATAGTATATGAATCGCCAAGCGCCAGGTAAGTATAAATGTGTTTCATATTTTGGTTAAAGGAAGTTTATGATCGAGTTTATATTTCCGGTATCCCTATAGATCTTTTTGTGACCTAAACCTTTTGTAATAATAAAATTAAAATTTGGATATTGTTTATCGATGAGAGGTTGAACATCAGAGAGCGGGGTTAGTGGATCTTCTTTATCCTGCAGGAACAGAACACTGGCTTTTATATGTGCTGCTGCACGTGAAACTGAATACCATCCGGGTGGCTTGTTATTAGCTTCTGTAATCAACCGGTCAAATTCATTTCTTACAGCTCCGTTTATTCGCAAAAAATTAAAGAATTGATTGATAGCGGTAATAGATTCTGTTGCAGGAGCAATTAATACCACTTTAGTTTCCTTTGAATGGGGAAGCTGTTCTAAAGCAAGACTGACTGCCAACCCACCGAAAGAATGTGTTATATACGCGTCGATAGGCCCAAACCTGTTGTTGATTTCTATAACGAAGTCAGTGTATTCAATAGCGTTTAACGATTTACCTCCACTGCTTCCATGTGCGGGAGCATCAAAAGCAAGTATACAATACCCTTTATGAAGCAGTCGTGGTATAAAAGCTTCGAAGTTTACAACACTCGATTCATATCCATGAACGATCAATAGCTTTTTAGCCGCACCTGCATTCCACCTATAACCTTTTACTGTTACTCCGGAGAAGATAAAGTGTACGTCTTCCGCCTGTAGAAAAATTTGTGTCAGTGGTTTACGTACTCTCGATTGAGGTGTAATAAATAACCGGAGGGCCTGTTCGGCAGCCTTTCTTTTGGAGATGGCAGAAAGAAGTTTAAATTTTGTCCTTATATAATTAAGAGCTATTCGTTTAACCAAAGCCATATTATAAAGATAGAGATGGATATAGTAATTATCGGAACCGGAAACACTGCTACCGTTCTGGGAAGAAAACTAAAAAAAGCAGGACATACAATTCTCCAGGTATTTGGCCGCGATTCTATGGCGGCCAGCCAGCTCGCCTACGAACTAGGAACGGAATCAACCAATTACTGGAATGTTGTTAATAAAAATGCACACTTATATATATTGGCTGTATCTGACATTGCTATAGAAGAGATAATAAAGGAATTGCATCTTGATGGAAAGACAGTTGTGCATACTGCAGCTTCCGTCTCAAAGGATGTTCTGAAAGATAAGGCAGAGCATTTTGGTGTCTTTTACCCTTTACAGAGTCTTAAAAAGGAAATTGATCATTTACCTGAAATACCCATCATTATTGACGCGAGTGATGTCACTACCCTTAACGAATTAGAAGTGCTGGCACATACCATTTCAAGCAGGGTTATTGAAGCGGGGGATGAGATGCGGACGAAACTGCACCTTGCTGCTGTTTTTGTAAACAATTTCGTAAACCATATTTATGTCCTGGCAGAACAATATTGTGAAAGAGAAAAGATCGATTTTAAACTTCTGTTGCCTTTAATTGAAGAAACAGCATCACGCCTGAATGAGATTTCTCCATCTAAAGCGCAAACAGGTCCTGCGGTGCGAAATGATCGTGCAACCATAGAAAAACACCTCGGAATGTTGGAACAATATCCGCAGATGAAACAGATCTATCAACTCTTTAGTGAGAGTATCTACAATAGTCAGTAAAATAAGAATAATCCATTCTGAAATAAGTTATCCAGTAGCCGGGTTGCCGGTTGGCATTGATTTGCTTAAGGTTTACCATAGGGTTTGAACGGCTTTTGAACGGCTTTAGAACGGCTTTAGCAGCGGGTAAAGCCGTTCTAAAGCCGTTCTAACCTTATACAAACAATATAGTACCACCCTGCTAAATGGTAATTGACCTTTTAGGATCCAAAGTGAATCGATTCTGATTATATTACAATAACCGAAGAGAAGGCAATAAATGACTATTGTCATGAGTGAATATTATATAAGCGGTCGTTTAAGCTGACGTAGCTCATAGGAGTTAGATAGAAGACCGAGTACCTTTGTGCTAACAATTTCAAAGGGGTTCAAAGCCTTTATGGCTCTATTTTTGAACAATGCGGGTTGAGCTCTTTAAATAAAATACATTGCCATGAAAAAACTAGCACTTTCTGCTGCTTTCATAGTATTTATTACTGGATTTGCAGCAGCTCAATCAAAAATTTCTACACCTAAGGCAATAACGCGTAAAGCAGATCAGAAAGAACTTAAGAAAGGCTCAGATAAAATCGTCAGCAGCAGCTCTCATGCTGCAAAACAGGATACAGTAATTCTTGCTCCCTTAAAAATTGATGTTCCAAAACCAGGAGCAGACACAACTGTAGTACCTAAAGTGAAGAACATTGAATAGGAATAACGAACACGATATATAAACTGGTAGTTTTTGGTGGTTCACTATTTCTTAGAGGGCAGTAGTGCCTAAATGTGATTTAAAAGTGAAATCCCCACGCAAGTGGGGATTTTTAATTTAAGCAGGAACAGTTTGTTAGTCAGTTTTTACTTTAACCGAACCGTCTCTCTTGATTTTAAACTTCTTTATATGTTCTGCGTTCTGGCTATAAGGATCGTTGCCATTATATCTCACTATATACCGGGGAGTTTTCTTTACCTGTATAGAGGAGGGTAAATTCTTTGATATCACCCATTTTGTTTCAGGTTGATCATAATACCAATAAGTTTCAGCATCTGGATCAAAATATACATTAGCCTCAGGATAGTAAAAGTAACGGTGAGTTGTAGTAGTTGTTGTTGATGTGCTTTGCGTTACCTGCGCAGAGGCTTTCTGCACCATGACAGAAGCTAACACGACAACGACCATAAATATCATTTTCTTCATAAAATACCTTTTCCCTAGTATATCTAATAACATGCCATGGTAAAGTACAATGGAAGTGCTTTTGCAGTAGTAATGTTATTAACTGCCTTTATTTACATCAACTTCTGTGGTAGTCAATAAAAAATCCCGCTCGTGGCGGGACTTTTATTTAAGGAAACGACTTGTCAGAACCTATAGCCTAAAGCGAATCCAAATGCACGTATACCTGCATAGCCTCCGCTTAATTTAACATCTACCTGGTTGCTTCCTACAGTAGCATCCAGTTTGGTAAGAGGTATATTGGTGCTCTCGATATCACTTTCCAATTTTGCTTTGTCAGCTGATGACATATCGCTCATATCAGCTTTACCAGTCAGCAATCCACTAGTTGTCCCGATTATAGGACCTGCAATCCACCAATCTAAAGTTAAATGGCTTCCCCATTGTACACCCGCCAAAAGACCTGCTCCGATATTGTCAATGTTACCGGTGATGTGTGGATAATACACTTTGCCACTACTTGCTGTGAAACTATAATCCTGTTCAAAAGCCATGTGTTGATAGCGGGCAAACGGGGCCAGGTAAAATCCATTGGGTGCATTACCGCTCAAGTAGAAGCGGTACTCAGGTGTAACGGAATAATTACTTAATTGCGTCGTTTCAATGGCTCTTTTAGCATCATCATTACTCCCGTATTGTTCTTTTAAGCTGGAAGCGAAAGGTAAACCCGTCTTCGGCATGATGCTCACACCTAAGGCAAAGGAACTTTTTGGAGTTAACACATGCTCATACTGTATAGAAGCATTCTTGAATAGTAATGAAGTGAGATTTACTTTAAAGATGTTTTTACCGAGTACGGGATTTGTTTGCGCAGAAACATAAGTGTTAGTGAGCAGCAGGATCGCTGTTCCAAATACAATTTTCTTCATATTAGTTTGGTTAAAATGTGCGCGAATATAATTAGCAGATCCCAATATCTATAATTATTGTAGCCTGTATTGTTATTTTAATCAGATTCTAATGTGCGAAATAGATTCCGGGAATAAAAGTGGTCATGCATATTTAAAATATATTTTCAGTAACTAGAAGGTAATTTAAAGTCTATCGGAGATACAAATAACGGTTTTTTGCCCTTCCCTTGAATTGTTATTGCACTACGTTAAGCAGATATATACAAAGTTTTTACTACACCAAAATTTTAAAGTGAAAATTAGAGATTCTCAATTGAATGTTAATCATGAACATCTCGGATTAACTGCTAAAATAAACCACTTGGCCCGCCGTTCTCGTATCAACTAACATCAACAGCGAATTATTATCCATGAAAAAGGCCATTTACCAGCTACTATTTTATTTTATACCTGCATTCGTACATGCACAGGAAGGACATTCAGAGCTACAGACCTTCACTACTATTTACCCGGGAGAAGCAATCCCGTTAAAAAGAAAATTATACCAGCAGAACTATGGTGCCATCCTGGGGATGCAGCGCGGAGCATATGGATCAATAGAAATGGGAGCAGAGGCACACTGGCGCAAGTTAAGTTTAGCCAATCCCGCTATTACCGGGGCTACTGCTAACCTAAATTACAATTTCGGAAATCATGTAGTCGGTTACCAGGGTGGTATGTGGATGAAACATGGGCGTGTCAACTTAACATACGGAGCTAATCTGCTCTATTACTCCAACTTTCATGGACTGGAGCAATACGGTGGGGGTCCTGCTGTTGGTTTCCGCCTTGCCGGTTTTCATTTGATCAACGGTTTTAATTTCCTTTCTGGTGACGATGAAATGGTGGGAGCCAATAAGCTGTATATGACTTTAAGATATTACTTTCCTGTAGCGAATAAGTTTACATGGGATCGAAAAACCATGCAGCACAAAAGGGAAAGAATACGCGATAAAGAGAAGAGGAAGAAACAAAGGGAAGAGGCGAAAACATCTGCAGAAAAGAAATCTTTTTGGAAGATATTCAATAAGGATCAATAGTCAAATGCCATTTTACTTTATTAAGTAATAGTTCAAAGGGAAATTAAACAAGCTAATGGAAGAACAAGCGCGGATATAGGTCACTCACGTATGATAGCACCAAACTTTTTTACAGCATTTTCTATTTGCGATTGATTCAATAAGGCAAGCAAAAGGGATTGTTCCTGGTTTACTTTCGGCTCCCGGACTTGTTCAATAAGTACGAATGCTTTAAGATTCACCCCATCAGGGAAATATAACACTACCTGTTTCATCTCATTTCTTTTAGGGTTTACTAACATAGCTATGTAAAATTCGTTTAGTAACCTTCTTATAAAAATGATACGCGTTAGCGCCTTAGATGATTAACGTTGGAATTTTTCCTTCGAAATACTGATTTTGATTTGGTCAAGAAAGATGTTAAAGTCTTTTAGATTTTCAGATTTCCGACCCGGGGAAGTCTTAATAGGAACGATAATTATCATTTTGCCCCATTGACAAAATTATTTAATGTTGAGATATAGAGTTATATTGGAATGCCGTGTTAAAATAATCAATCGCAGTAGCCTTAAAATCCATTAAGGATGAATACCTATGTCAAATGAGCTCACGATAGAGGATTTGATTAACGAACTATTTAGTCATGTAACTGATTCTGTTTTATGGTTTATCCCTGTAAAAAAAGACCTTAATACAAATCTGTTCACAGACTACAAAATCCGCTATTGTAATGAAGCTGCTGCAAATCAATTAGGAGTAGCTGCTAGTGCTCTTATTGGTTCTGATATCTTTTCTTCCGGTTTGGTTAATAAGGAAGTGCTATTGACATTAAATGATGTTTTCAGTAGCGACGGCGAGAAGGAAATTAAGGAATATACCTATCGCAATACCAGAACGGATACCTATATCCATGTCCAAAAGAGTCATTTACAGGGTGGCATATTATGCATCAGCCGTGATTGTACACTGGAACAGAGGGCAATTGCTAATCAACAGGTGCAAGAGGAAAAGTATAAAAAAATACTGGACACAGCAGCTGATGGTATCATGCTCTTTAAAGCTATTAGGGATAATGAAAATAATATTAAAGACTTCCGCCTTGAAATTGCAAACACCAGGGCTTTCGAATTAGGGCAGCTCCCGGAAAATATATTTGGTAAGACATTACTTGACCTGTTTCCGCATCTTAAGGATTCAGAACAGTTTGAGTTACACAAGAAAGTTGTTGAAACAGGAGAGCCCGTACGTTTTGAGACAACGTTTCGCACTGCCAGGGGAAATGAGTATGGATGGTTCATTGTTTCACTTACCCGCTTTGGAGACGGTGTGATTTCCAACTTTGTTGACGTCACTGAAAAGAAACAGCAGCATTCGCAGATCCTTCTGCAGAAGGACTTATTAAATAAAATTCTTGACTCTTCTCTTGGTGGGGTCATCACCTGTGAAGCGGTAAAAAATGAATCCGGAGTAATAACAGATTTCAGGTTCATACAAGTAAATGAGAAGTTCCGCCAGATGGTGGGTCAGTTACAGGTAGAAATTATTGGAAGTAAGGTATTGGAGTTATTTCCCCTGATAAAAAAAACGCCTGTTATAGAGAAGCTATGCTTTACAATTGAAAGTGGCCAGCGGGCACGTTTTGAATTAGAATATCCGAGAGCAAAGGGTGACAAGAGATGGTATGACGTTTCAGTTGAAAAGATAAGCAACCAGGGAGTGGTCGTGAGTTTTGCCGACATCACTCAAAACAAGAAAGCGGCTATTGAACTGCAAACTCAAAAGCAGGTGTTAGATAACATTTTAAGACAGGCAGCAAATGGAATAACATTATATCACACCATTAGAAACGAAGAAGGAGCTATTGTGGATTTTGAGTGCATACTGACAAATGAATCTGCGGAGAGGTTGACGGGGATACTTAATAGTGAAAGATTATCAAAACCGCGCTCAGTGATCCGGCCTGAAGTAAATAACCCGGAATCCCTCGCTTTAGCGGTTCAGGCCTTAAACACCGGTGAGCCTTTTCAAAGAGAGTTTTATTATCCTGCAGCACAGAAGTGGCTGGAATTTTCAATTGCGCCCATGGATGCTGATCACCTGGTAGAAATATTCACAGACATTAGCTCCATAAAGGAAGCGCAGTTACAACTGCAATATTCTATAAATGAACTAAGGCAGTTTAACCAGAACCTGGAAGAGTTCACAAGGGCAGCTTCCCATGACCTGCAGGAGCCCATACGTAAAGTCCAGTTCTTTGCAGACCGATTGGCTAATAAACTGGAAGGAAGATTAGATTCTTCCGAAAAAGACCTGTTGCAACGGATGGTGAATGCCACCAGCCGCATGAAATTACTGGTAGACGATCTGCTGGATTATGCACATACCAACCAGTTACAATTGCAACCTGAAGAAGTTGATCTAAACAGTAAATTAAGACAGGTTGTCGGGGACCTCGAATTGATGATCCAGGAAAAAAATGCAATTATACATATTGGGAGTTTGCCTGTCGTGAAAGGATACAGGCGACAATTACAGCAGTTATTTCAAAACCTGATAACAAATTCACTAAAATATACCCGCGAGGATGTTCAACCCGTGATCAATATAACCTCCTCGCAAACTACGGGAGAAAAGTCAGGCTTTCCAGTGAATGTTGCCGATAGCCGCAAAGAATTTCACCTTTTTGAAATACAGGATAATGGGATAGGATTTGAACAGAAAGAAGCCGATAGGATCTTCAATATGTTTACCCGGCTACATGGAAATACAGAATATACAGGTACAGGTGTGGGATTGGCCATCGTAAAAAAAGTGGTTGAAAACCATAACGGCTACATTAAAGCACAAGCACAACCCGGCCAGGGTGCTACCTTCTTTATACTCTTACCGGTGTGAACTTACCCTCGTGTAGCACTGTAACAAAGCTGCAGATTAAGCACCCGGTTGTGTATAATATACTTGTGACTGGTTTTAGCTGTTGAGTAATATAGTTGCAGTCGCTTCTTATCTTTATCGCTTAACTCTTTAATCATATGAACAAAACAAAAGCATACGCAGCTTACGATAGCAGCTCGCCTTTAAGGGATTACCAGCTGGAAAGAAGAGACCTACACGCTGATGATGTACAAATAGAAATCCTTTATTGTGGAGTATGTCACACCGATATTCACCAGGTGAGAAATGAATGGGGTGGTTCCATGTATCCCATGGTGCCCGGGCATGAGATTGTGGGGTGGGTAACAGCTATAGGATCAGCGGTTACAAAGTTTAAAACAGGAGACCTCGCGGGAGTAGGCTGCCTGGTAGATAGCTGCAGGGAATGTGATAAATGCAAAGAAGGTTTGGAACAGTTTTGTGAAAACGGCAGTGTGGGAACCTACAATTCCAAAGAAAAAGATGGCAAGACGATCACCTATGGTGGCTATAGTAAGCTTATTGTAACCAGGGAAGATTTTGTATTGAAGGTTTCTGATAAACTGGATCTGAAAGCCGTTGCTCCACTTCTTTGTGCCGGCATAACCACCTATTCACCATTAAGGCATTGGAAGGTAGGTAAGGGCCACAAGGTGGGCGTGTTAGGCCTCGGCGGATTGGGACACATGGCAGTGAAGTTCGCCTCTTCTTTTGGAGCTGAGGTTACCATGTTAAGTCATTCACCCTCCAAGGAAGCAGATGCTAAAAGATTGGGTGCCCACCGCTTTGCTCTAACCTCTGATCCTAAAACACTGACTAGCCTGAAAAAATACTTCGACTTTATTATAGATACCGTATCAGCACCGCATGATTATAATGTGTATTTAAATCTTTTAGATACTGATGGTATCATGATTTGCGTCGGCGCGCCACCCGCTCCCGCACAGGTTCTTGGATTCAACCTCATTGGCGAAAGACGCAGTATTGCCGGGTCCCTTATAGGTGGTATTCCGGAGACACAGGAAATGCTGGACTATTGTGCAGAGCATAATATTGTTTCAGATGTAGAGATGATCCCGATGCAGGATATTAATACAGCCTACGAACGTATGATGAAAGGAGACGTGAAGTATCGGTTTGTTATTGATCTTGCTTCATTATAAAGGAAGATCAAAATCTTTCATTAGGGCTCCGGGAAAGCAATCGAATAAGTAGCAATATCTTCGGCTTACTGATGTCGAGGATATTGCTACATCCTCTGGTTGTTATTCCCGATCATTTCTTTCAATGTTATAGCGTTTGTAAAAGCATCCCCGGCTGTATTGTTGAAATAAACATAAACATCTTTGCCTTTTTCTAACAATCTGTTTATATCGTCAGCTTTTGATAACAGGAAATCAAAATTATAACTGCCCTTATAGTCTCCCGCCGGTCCGTGAAAACGGTAATAAACAAAATTAGTTTCCGTGTAAAATTCGAAGTCTCTCCATTTTGGATGATCATGAAGCACCAGTGCAGATTCGTGTTCTTTTAATAACTCGTAGGTTTCGGATTCCTGCCAGGAAGTATTTCTGAACTCCACCGCAATCTTCCATTGTTCTCCCTCATTCAATTCACTTATATGCTCCAGTATCTGTTCAACGTGTGAATAATAATCGAGTGATATCTTTCCAGGGAATTGCACCAGTAAGCAGGCTTTTTTTTTACCTATGTGCTTAGCAGCATTAAAAAACAGGTCAATGTGTGAGAGTTCCATTTTCAATTCTTTTGCATGAGTCACTTCTCTCCACAGCTTCAGTGTAAAACGAAAGTCCTGCCGCACTTCTGAGGACCACCTTTCGAAGGTCGCAATACGTGGAATCTTGTAATGGGTACTGTTCACTTCAACTGTGTTGAAAACCTCACTATAGTAACACAGCTTGGTCTTCTGTTTAAATTCCTCCGGAAACCTGTCCTTGTTACCCATTACACCCACACCGCTGGTGCCGATGTAATAGGTTCCTTTCTTTCTGTTCTCCATTATATGTTCTTCAGTGGCAGCCAATATAGTGTTTGTAGTTATTATTCTGTTAGCAGTTAACAAAAATCTGCCGGAAAATGGCTTGGATCTTGTGCCATAGCAAACTTCCGGCTGAAGGATAAGATACCGCTAATCCTTCCGAACTTTAAGTATTAAATCAAATAGGATGAAGAAAAGACAATTAGGTAAAGCAGGACTGGAAGTTTCGGAGATGGGTTTGGGATGTATGGGCATGTCGGACTTCTATAGCGAACGTGATGATGCAGAATCCATAGCAACAATCCATCGTGCAATTGAAATCGGGGTGAATTTTTTTGATACGGCTGACATGTACGGAGTTGGAAAAAATGAAGAACTAGTAGGGAAGGGAATCAAAGGCAAGCGAAAGGAAGTGATCCTCGCCACAAAGTTTGGGAATGTGCGTGATGAGAAGGGCAACTTTCTCGGCATCAGCGGTAAGCCTGATTATCTAAAGAAAGCTTGTGAAGCAAGCCTTAAAAGATTAGCTACCGATTACATAGATTTATATTACCAGCATAGGGTAGATAAAGATACTCCCATCGAAGAAACAGTAGCTGCAATGGCGGAGCTGGTGAAGGAAGGTAAAGTGCGCTTCCTTGGATTATCCGAAGCATCAGCCAATACTCTTCAAAAGGCATCTGCTATTCACCCAATAACAGCATTGCAAACAGAGTATTCCTTATGGAGTCGTGATGTGGAAGATGAGATACTACCGGCTTGCAGGAGGTTGGGAATCGGATTTGTGCCTTATAGCCCATTAGGGAGGGGGTTCCTTGCCGGCAAATTCAAAAAGCTGGAAGATATCCCTGAAGATGATTACAGGCGACATTCACCGCGTTTCCAGGGCGAGAACTTTCAGAAGAATCTAGACCTTGTTGATAAGATCCAGAATATGGCTACAAAGAAAGATTGTACGCCTTCACAACTGGCGCTTGCCTGGCTGTTGGCGCAGGGCGATGATATTGTTCCTATACCGGGAACGAAAAAAAGAAAGTACCTGGAGGAGAATGTTCGTGCTGTTAATATCAGTTTTACAAAGCAGGAGTTAGAAGAAATTGAATCTATTGCTCCCCAGGGGATAGCAGCAGGTCTCCGGTATGCTCCTCCCCAGATGGGAAACCTGAATGTGTGAGGGTTTCTAGCATCATTGTAACCATTTGCATAGCTTTTGGTAAGCTTTTGCATAGCTTTACCATGGACAAAAGCTTACCAAAAGCTATGCAAAAGCTTACCAAAACGTGTAGAAAAGCTATCTTGAACTAACTTCCGCTTTAGTGAACATTTGTAATATAATTTCCAAAGCACAATCCAAATTGCTTCATTATCTTTCTTTTTGCATAAACCAAATCTCTTATGAAGATTCTTAAATCCATTACACTGCTTATCATGTTGAATGTACTTATCCCTTCTGTCAGCCATGCTCAAAAGCAATTCAAAGTATTACTGGTCACCACCACACGTGGATGGCACCATGAATCTATTCACGCCGGCGTGTTGGCCATTCAGCAATTGGGTGTGAAGAACTTTTTTGATGTCGCTCTCCTCGAAGATCCAAATGGGTTTACCGACAAAAACCTACAACAATACCAGGCTGTGATCTTTCTGAACACTACCGGTGACATCTTTGATGCAGAACAACAAAAGGTGATGGAGCGGTTTATACAATCAGGCAAAGGATTCGTTGGCATTCACAGTGCTTCCGACACGGAATATGATTGGGAGTGGTACAACAGGTTAGTAGGAAGAATGTTTCATATTCATCCTTCTGTGCAAACAGCTAAGATGGTAGTAGTGGATA
>JBLNAY010000103.1:0-8631 GCA_050259715.1 Candidatus Dadabacteria bacterium | reverse complement strand
ATAGATTTTAGTAAGCTTTTGGTAAGCTTTTGGTAAGCTTTTGAACGGCTTTACCCCCTGTAAACCCTATGCAAAAGCTTACCAAAAGCTATGGAAACCTTATCGAAAGTATATGGTTACCAGTTATGGGAGAGTGCCTGTTTCTTCTCATGATTTTTGTCATGTATTACTCTGAACTATCTCATCATATTCGTTGGTATAGATTAAATCTTTGTAGACTAGTATACCAACGATGGAAACAGACACATTACTGGTGCCAGCTACCGGCATTGCCCCACGTATTAAAACCACTACACAGTGTTATCATTGTGGGGAAACTTGCGATGCTTCTATCGCAGCCGATGATCATATTTTCTGTTGTGAAGGATGTCGCTTTGTGTATGACCTGCTTAAAGAGAATGGACTTTGTAATTACTATGAATTAAGCAGTGCTCCCGGTATTAAAGTCAAAGGGAAATTTACTTCCGACAAGTTTGCCTACCTCGATAACACCGATGTTCAACAAAAGCTGGTACGGTTTACGGATGGAAAGCAAAGCCAGGTAAGTTTTTATCTACCGCAGATGCATTGCGCCTCCTGTATCTGGCTGCTGGAAAACCTGCATACCATTGAACCCGGTATTCTTGTCTCTCAAACTAATTTTCAGCGTAAGGAGATCTTTATAGCTTTTGACCTGGGGCGAACTTCTCTACGTAAAGTGGTAGAACTCCTGGCATTTGTTGGCTATGAGCCTTACATAAGTTTTGATGATTCTGTTAAGAAAAGAGAGAAGAAGATCAACCGAGAACAGTTCTACAAAATAGGTGTGGCGGCATTCTGTTTTAGCAACATCATGATGTTAAGCTTCCCTGAATACTTTTCTTCAGGGAAACTGGACCAGCAGTTCCTCCGCTATCTTTTCTCTTACCTGAACCTGGTATTAGCTTTACCTGTCTTCTTCTATAGCGCATCTGATTTCTTTATTTCGGCATGGAAGGGCCTTCAACAGAAATGGCTCAATATAGATGCACCAATTGCCCTTTCAATTTTAATAACTTTCTCGAGAAGTGTATATGAAGTATTGAGCGGAACCGGTGCAGGTTACTTCGATAGTATGAGTGGTATCGTTTTATTTATGCTGGCAGGGCGTTGGTTCCAGAACAAAACCTATGATTCTTTCTCTTTCGATCGTGATTATAAATCCTATTTTCCTTTGGGAGTAACAAAGGTGGAAGATGGTAGAGAAACTCCTGTCACCATTAGTGCGTTGAGTAAAGGAGATCATATCATTGTACGGAATAACGAGATGGTTCCGGCAGATGCGGTATTGGTAAAGGGTGAAGGAAATATTGATTACAGCTTTGTTTCAGGCGAGAATACCCCCGTAGCTAGGCAGAAAGGATCACTCATTTATGCCGGTGCCAAACAGTTAGGAGGGAGTATTGAACTGGAGGTGGTAAAAACAGTTTCCCAGAGTTATATTACACAATTGTGGAATAACAACGAGGTGTTCAGGGATCAGAAAAATAAAGAGCGGTCTTTCGTTCACCCGTGGAGCCGTTATTTTACTATCATCCTTTTTGCCATCGCAACTATTGCCGCCATTTACTGGTGGATGGTAGATCCTAAAAATATTTTACCTGCAGTGACGGCTGCCCTTATTGTTGCATGCCCCTGTTCATTGCTGCTTTCGGCAACATTCACTTTTGGAAACATGTTGCGCTTTTTTGGGAAGAACAAACTGTACCTGAAGAACGCTTCCGTAATCGAATCTTTGGCTAAGGTGAATACTATTGTGTTTGATAAAACAGGCACTCTAACCCATTCCGCAAAAGCAAGTATCGAGTTTATTGGTGACAGGCTTACTGGTAATGAAGAAAGCCTGGTTTATTCACTCGTTAAGTGTTCTTCTCATCCGCTTAGCAGGTTAATCAAAGAATATTATCAGCCAAAGGAATCAATTATGGATTTTCCTGTAACAGGCTTTAAAGAACTGGCAGGACAAGGGATACAGGGAACTTGTGAACAGAGTAATATCAAGGTAGGCTCATTTAAATATATAAAGGGTGAAGAGCCTTCTGAACATACTAATATTACAGAGGTGTGGATTGAAATAGATGGATATGTCAAAGGCTATTTCCAGGTTCACAACCGTTACCGGAGCGGAGTAAGAGAAATGTTGCAGAAACTCGGAAAACATCGATACCAGCTACACCTGCTTTCAGGCGATAATAATGCTGAAAAAGATAAGCTCTGCGAGATCTTTGGTCATAACACGCCTTTGCTTTTCAACCAGTCACCACAGGGTAAGCTGGATTATTTACAACAATTAAAACAGAAGGACGATCGCAGATATATTTTGATGATGGGTGATGGTCTTAATGATGCCGGTGCCCTGAAACAAGGTGATGTGGGTATTGCAGTAACAGACAACACCAGCCAGTTCACCCCTGCTTCCGATGCCATTCTTGATAGTTCAATGGTTGAGAAATTAAGTTCATTTATGAGTTACGCCAGGGCAGGGAAGCGCATTGTTTTAGCCAGCTTTATAATCTCTATTCTGTACAACATGGTAGGATTGAGTTTTGCCGTACAGGCAAAGTTGTCTCCATTAGTGGCTGCCATCCTGATGCCCATTAGTTCGATCACCATAGTAACATTTGTGACTATTGCTACAACTATAACAGCTAAACGTAAAGGCTTATGAAAGTGATTTTCATCATGTTTTCAAATGACAAATGTCATACAATGGTCTATTTACCCGGATATTTTTGCCATCACGAAAACGAGGACCAATGAGTGTAATCATTGTATTAGTAATAGTCAGTGTACTAGTAGCCGGATCATTCCTGGTTGCTTTTATCTGGTCGGTTAAGAAAGGACAATACGATGATGACTATACTCCATCGGTAAGGATTCTTTTCGACGACACTGTCACACTTCCTGAAAATCCGCCATCTTAATCCCAAAACATAAAGATTCATGCAATTTGAACAAGTCAACCAAGACAAGCAATTTATCGGCATCGTGTCCCCACCTCCGATTGCCACAAGAGAGAAGTTCTTTTATGACAACAAGATCGTAAGGAACTTTGCTTATGCCACTATCATCTGGGGTGTTGTAGGCATGCTTGCCGGGCTGTGGGTAGCCCTGGAGCTGGTTTTCCCAACAGTTCTCAACCTGCCACCCTGGTTCAACTTTGGTCGTTTACGTCCCTTACACACCAATGCAGTCATCTTCGCGTTTGTGGGTAATGGTATTTTCATGGGCTACTATTACTCTATCCAGCGTTTATTAAAAACAAGGATGTACAGTGATAAATTGAGCCACATCCATTTCTGGGGATGGCAGTTGATTATTGTGGCTGCAGCCATAACATTACCATTAGGTTTTACCGTTGGTAAAGAGTATGCCGAGCTGGAATGGCCTATTGACATTGCCATCACTGTTATTTGGGTAATCTTTGGATGGAACATGTTCGCTTCTATTTTGAAGCGCCGTGAAAGACACTTGTATGTTGCCATCTGGTTCTACATAGCCACCTTTGTAACCGTTGCCGTTCTTCACATTGTAAACTCCATTGAGATACCCGTAAGCTTCCTGAAAAGCTATCCTGTTTATGCAGGCGTACAGGATGCACTGGTGCAATGGTGGTATGGACATAATGCCGTTGCGTTCTTTCTGACCACACCATACCTGGGCTTAATGTATTATTATCTGCCTAAAGCAGCTAACCGCCCGGTGTACTCCTATAAGCTTTCTATCATACACTTCTGGGCGCTGATTTTTATGTACATCTGGGCAGGGCCCCACCACCTGTTGTATTCTGCATTACCAAATTGGGCTCAGTCGCTTGGGATTGTGTTTTCCTTTGCATTAATATTTCCAAGTTGGGGTGGTATGATCAATGGTTTACTCACCTTGCGTGGTGCATGGGATAAAGTCCGTGAAGATGTTATCCTGAAGTTCCTTGTAGTGGCTGTAACTGCATATGGTATGGCAACCTTTGAAGGCCCTATGCTTTCTTTAAAAACCATTAACGCCATTTCCCACTTCACAGACTGGACGATAGCACACGTACACGTTGGTGGATTAGGATGGAATGGTATGCTCACTTTTGGTATCCTGTACTGGATCATCCCACGGATTTTCCGCACTGAATTATATTCCAAAAAGCTGGCTAATGCCCATTTCTGGATTGCAACACTTGGCATTATCTTCTGGGCAGTGCCAATGTACATTGCCGGCTTCATGCAATCGCTGATGTGGAAACAATTCACACCAAGCGGTCAACTGAAATACCAGTTCCTCGAGACGGTTACTTTTATGAAGCCTTTCTATGCAGTGCGTGGATTGGGTGGAGCGTTGTTCGTAACAGGTGCAATTATGATGATGTACAACCTGTTTAAGACAGCTAAGAAAGGTAGCCTCCTGGCAGACGAAGCTGCAGAAGCTCCTGCACTGGAAAAGACTTATGTAAAACATGCAGGAGAACATTGGCATCGCTGGATTGAAAGAAAGCCTACACCATTATTGGTTGCGACATTGATCGTTATCCTGATAGGCGGAGCGGTAGAAATGATCCCGACATTTATTATCAAATCCAATATTCCGACTATTGCCAGTGTGAAGCCTTACACCCCGTTAGAACTCCAGGGCAGGGACATATATGTGCGTGAAGGTTGTTACCTGTGTCACTCGCAGATGATTCGTCCATTCCGTTCTGAAACGGAACGCTATGGTGAATATTCTAAGGCTGGTGAATTTGTATATGATCATCCTTTCCAGTGGGGGTCCAAACGTACAGGTCCAGACCTGGCACGTGAAGGTGCCGGTAATAACAAAAAATCAAACACATGGCACTATAATCACCTTGATGATCCACAGTCAATTTCCACCGGTTCTGTGATGCCTTCTTATTCTTTCCTAATCAATAATGCGTTGGATACATCATCAACAGGAGCAAAGATCCGTGCTATGCAAAAGCTGGGAGTTCCGTATCCCCAAGGATATGATCTTATCGCTAACCGCGACCTGGTTCGCCAACAGGAAGAAATAGCAGTGTCTCTCCGTAAGGACAGTATTAATGTTCCAACCAACCGGGAGATTCTCGCCGTCATTGCTTACCTGCAACGCTTAGGTACTGACATTACTAAACAACAAACAGCAGATTTAAAATAACGGGTATGTTTAAGTTTATTAAAAACTATGCAGCCACAATTAAGAATGTAGATATCTACCCGATATTTTCATTGCTGCTTTTTTTCATATTTTTTGTAGCAGTTCTCTACTTCGTTCAAAAAATGAATAAGAAACAGGTAAGTGAGTTAAGCAACCTGCCTTTGAATGATTCACTTGAACACGAACCCTCTTTCACATCAACAAACAATAGCTGATTATGAAAACTTCTTTTAAATATATCTTACTAACTTTTGCAGCAGGAGTTTCTGCCAACGCTCCTGCTCTTGCCCAGGATGCAAAACAAGTAGGCACAGGCTCCTACACTGCATGGGGTATCATAACAGTAGTTCTTTTCCTTTTTGCGTTCCTGTTAGCGGTCATCCTGCAGATGGCAAACGTGAATAAAACAGAAAAGAGCGAGAGTTTTAACTTGAAAACATGGTGGGCTGATTTCAACCGGCGCGTGTTGACAAAAGCTGTAGCTGTGGAAAAAGAAGAAGATATTCTTCTTGACCATGATTATGATGGTATCAAAGAGTTGGATAATTCACTGCCACCATGGTGGAAATACGGGTTCTATTTTACTATTGCTGTAGGAGTCATTTACCTGTTGCGATTCCATGTCTTCCATGCAGGTCCTACACCCGAGGAAGAATACAAGACTGAAATGAGTCTTGCTTCTATCCAGGTGGACGAGTATCGCAAGAAGTCGAATGATAATATTGATGAAAAGTCAGTAACACTCGGGGATGCTGCCAGTGCAGAAAGAGGTAAGAAGATATTTACTACTGTATGCTTCGCCTGTCATGGACAAAAAGGAGAAGGTGGTGTGGGGCCCAACTTAACGGATAATTACTGGTTACATGGCGGAACTGTAAATGAGATCTTCCGTACAATCAAGTATGGAGTTCCCGATAAAGGAATGCAATCATGGCAAAAGACCTACTCTCCTTCCGAGATCAGGGATCTTGCCACCTTTATTACATCTTTAAAGGGAACCAATCCTCCGAATGCCAAAGCACCACAAGGTAACCTGGCTACCGATACACCCGCTGCTGCCAAAGCAGATTCTGCGACTAAGAAATAAATGTGACGATGGAATCATACGAACATATAGCAGAGGAAAAACAGCAATTGCTGGATCAATCATTTCGTGATTCTGTAGCAACTATAAACGCGAGAGGTCAACGCAATTACATTTTCCCTAAAAAGCCAAAGGGAAATTTATACCGCTGGCGAACCCTTGCTTCCATCGTTTACCTGGTGATTTTCTTTACTCTTCCATTCATTAAATGGGATGGGGAGCCGCTATTTCTTTTCAATATACTGGAACGTCGCTTTATTATATTCGGACAGATCTTCTGGCCACAGGACTTCTTCATCTTTGCCATTGCTCTAATCAGCTTTATTGTTTTCATCATCCTTTTCACAGTTGTTTTCGGACGTATCTGGTGTGGTTGGGCATGCCCACAAACAGTATTCATGGAAATGGTTTTTCGTAAGATTGAATACTGGCTTGATGGTGATACCCAGGCTCAAAGGCGGCTGAAGGAAATGCCGTGGAATAGTTTTAAGATCCGGAAGCGTGCTGTAAAAATGACTGTGTTCTTTCTCATATCATTCCTGATTGCTAATGTTTTCCTCTCTTATATTATGGGTATGGAGAGCCTGGAAAAGATGATTGTAGAAGGAGTTAGTGCACATTTAGTAACCTTCACCAGTTTGCTGGGATTCACCAGCATTTTCTTTTTTGTTTTCTACTGGTTCAGGGAGCAGGCTTGCATAGTGGTGTGTCCGTATGGTCGTTTGCAGGGAGTGCTACTGGATAAAAAGTCTATGGTGGTTGCTTATGATTATGTGAGGGGAGAGCCAAGGACAAAGATCAAAAGGGAAACTCCTGTCGCCGATGCCGGTGACTGTGTTGATTGCCTCGCCTGTGTTCGTGTTTGTCCAACAGGTATTGATATACGAAATGGCACCCAACTGGAGTGTGTAAACTGTACTGCGTGCATTGATGCATGTGATGACATCATGCTGAAGCTGAATCGGCCGCAGAAGTTAATTCGAATTGATTCCGAAGAAAACATCAAACACTCACGACAGTCAACGTTTAACTGGAGAAAGGTTGCTTATTCTATTTTACTGGGCTTGTTATTGATCTTCCTGACCCTGCTACTGGTAACCCGGTCTGATGTGGATGCAACAATATTACGAACACCGGGGCAAATATTCCAGACATTGCCTGATGGGCGAATCTCCAACCTGTATAATATTAAACTGGCAAATAAAACACGTAAAAGTGTGACAGTGACTCTTAAAGTTGAAAATATGGCCGGTGAAATCCAGGTAATAGGAGATAAGGATGTTACGGTTGCTCCTGGCTCTTATTTCCAGGCACCCTTCTTTGTCAAGATCGACCGCAACCTTATTGAAAGAAGAAAGACCATGTTAGTGATTGGTGTATATGAAGGAAATAAAAAATTAGAAAAGGACCAGACGACATTCTTTGGTCCGGGCTACTAACCTATAAAACATCGAATTATGAAATTGAGTTGGGGTTATAAGATTTTCTTTGTTTACCTGGCCTTTGTTATAGGAATTCTTTTCCTGGTATATAAAGCGAACCAGCAAAAGTTTGATTTGGTTACTGAAGATTATTATGGTGCAGAACTGAAATACCAGGATGTCATTGATCAGAAAACGAATGTGGACAAACTTTCATCCGCACCTGTCATTACTCATTCAGTTAATCACTTGTCCGTTCTATTACCGGAAGAATTCTCTCAGCAAACCGTTAAAGGAGAAGTGTATTTATATCGCGCTTCTGATGCAACCAGGGACATTCATTTGCCTTTCTCCGTTGTTAGAGGTAATATATCATTAGTGTTACCTAAAGAGCTCTCTGGTAGTTACGAGGTGAAGTTGTCATGGCAGGCAAAAGGAAAGACCTATTTCAATGAACAAAGGATATTCTTTTAACAGGTGAATATAGCAGAAGTCATAACAGCAGGTTTTGTTATGGGAGCAGTAGGTAGCTTCCATTGCATTGGCATGTGTGGCCCCCTGGCGTTGGCTTTACCTGTGTCACACAGGAGTGAATGGGGGAGAGTAGTTGGAGGTATTATTTATAACACCGGCAGGATAGTTACCTATTCTGTTCTTGGTCTGCTTTTAGGCTTCGCAGGCGGGTTCCTTGTAGCTGCAAAATATCAACATGTTCTATCCATTTCTTTAGGAGCAATTATATTGGTGTACCTCTTTATTCCTAAAAAATTCAACACTCCCTCCACTCTTGCTTCTTATGCTAATAAACCATTCCTGGAATTAAGAACGGCGCTGGGGAAGCTATTTCGCTCTAAAAAATATTCCTCTCATTTCTCAATTGGCGTATTGAATGGACTCTTACCGTGTGGGATGATTTACCTGGCTATCAGCAGTTCCCTCGTTACAGGCAGCGCTCTAAAGGGGAGC
>JBLNAY010000102.1:0-22594 GCA_050259715.1 Candidatus Dadabacteria bacterium | reverse complement strand
GCAGCGCCATGGGTGTTTTGGTACTGGTTGCAGGCAAGTGTATCTAAAGTAGGTATTACGGCTGATTTACAGGCGATGAAGGATGCAGGGATAGGTGGAGCTTACCTGATGCCAATTAAAGGTCCTGCTAATCCTCCATTTATGGATTCAGTTGTTGTACAACTAACACCACAATGGTGGGACATGATCCGGTATACATTTAAAGAAGCAAGGCGGATAGGAGTTAAGTTAGGCTTGCACGTGAGTGATGGTTTTGCCTTAGCAGGAGGTCCCTGGATCACACCCGATTTATCAATGCAAAAGGTTGTCTGGAGTGTAAAGAATATAACAGGTGGAAAACCAGTGGATCTTTCACTTGAACAACCGGAAACAGTAGAGAATTACTATAAGGACATAGCAGTTTATGCATTTCCATCACCCGTGGGAACAGGAATTTCAACCAGGAATAGGATACCAAAGGTTACTTCAAATACTACAGATAGCAGCTTACAATTCCTGGTGGACCCTGATAACAAAAAGAGCTTTTCATGTGATGACAAATGCTGGATTCAATACCAGTTAGATCAACCTTTTACCTGCAGATCTATTGTCGTTCACAGCAGGAATAATTACCAGGCAAACAGGTTAATATTAGAGGTGAGTGATGATGGTAAGAAGTTCAGAACAGTACAGAGACTAGATCCTCCCCGCCATGGATGGCAGGATTGGGATGCTGATTATACTCATTCTGTGGTAGCTACAACAGCAAGGTTCTTCCGGTTCGTTTATGATAAAGAAGGTACCGAGCCAGGAGCTGAAGACCTGGATGCTGCAAAATGGAAGCCTTCTTTTAAGATCATCGGCATAGAATTATCCAGCGAAGCAAAGATTAACCAGTATGAAGGCAAAAATGGAGAAGTGTGGCGTATTAGTAAATACACGACTGAGGAGCAGGTGCCGAATTCAACATGTGTGGCATTAAATAAAATAATTAATCTCACAAGTAAAATAGATAAGGACGGGAAACTGCATTGGAATTCTCCCGCTGGAAATTGGACTATTTTACGTATGGGTCATACATCCACAGGTCACCGGAATGAAACAGGCGGTGGAGGAAAGGGACTTGAATGTGATAAGTTTAATCCTGCTGCCATAACACTTCAATACAATAAATGGTATGGTGAGCACATTAAGCAGGTTGGACAGGATCTCGCAAAGTCAGTATTAAAATGCTTTCACGTCGACAGCTGGGAGTGTGGTAGTCAAAACTGGTCGCCTATTTTTCGTACGGAATTTAAGAGGAGAAGAGGATACGACCCACTTCCTTATTTACCTGTAATGGCAGGAGTTCCTATTGAATCTGTTAGTACATCAGAAAGGTTTTTACATGACTTAAGGCAAACGATTGCAGAATTAATAAATGATAAATTTTATCATACACTTGCAAACCTGGCTCGTGAAAACAACCTTGAATTTAGCGCTGAGAGTGTTGCTCCCACAATGGTAAGTGATGGGATGCTGCATTACAAAACAGTAGATGTGCCGATGGGGGAGTTTTGGTTACGCAGCCCTACACATGACAAACCTAATGATATGCTGGATGCGATTTCAGGAGCACATATCTATGGGAAGAACATTGTGCAGGCAGAAGCATTTACCGAATTACGACAATCCTGGGATGAACATCCGGGGGTATTGAAAACATTAGCTGATCGCAACTTTGCTTTAGGGATTAACCGCTTATTCTATCATGTGTTTATGCATAATCCATGGACGGACAAGAGACCAGGAATGACTTTGGATGCCATAGGTCTTTATTTTCAAAGAAACCAGACATGGTGGAAACAAAGTAAAGCCTGGGTTGATTATGCAAAACGCTGCCAGGCATTACTACAAATGGGCAAACCCGTCATTGATATTGCAGTATTTACTGGTGAAGAAATCCCCAGGCGATCTATTTTGCCAGATAGATTGGTGCCGGTATTGCCAGGGATATTCGGAGAACAAAGACTAGGGCAGGAACAAAGAAGATTAGCAAATATTGGAGAGCCTTTAAGGCAATTACCAGCTGGAGTAACCAGCATGGCAAATATGGCTGATACCCAGGACTGGACTGATCCATTAAATGGATATGCATATGATTCCTATAATGTTGATGCACTTCAGAATTTATCTTCTGTCAGGGATGGACAAATACATCTTTCAACCGGGGCAGATTATAAATTACTAGTCATTCCTGGAGCAACAAAAATGTCACCTTATCCAGGTCTCCTCTCTGCCACTTCAGCTATCAAGTTGAAACAACTTGTAAATAATGGGGCTACTGTTCTAATAAATGGACCTCTTACTCATTCACCGGGTCTCCTAAATGCTAAAATGAATGATGAAGAGGTAAGGCATATCAATACGGAATTGTTAGGTAGGTTAAATGGAGATGATGTAAAGATTAGAACTGTGGGAAAAGGAAAAATATGGGATGGTCCTTACATGGATTCAACATTTACAAGCATCGGTTTTGAACCTGACTTCATTGCTAAAGAGGTTAATGGAACAAGGGCTGCGAAAATTAGCTGGACTCACCGAATGGGTTCTTCTTTTGACATCTATTTTATTTCAAACCAAGAAGACTCAGAACGGGTTGTTACTTTATCATTGAGGGTTAAGGGGAAAGTTCCGGAATTATGGGGTCCTGTAACAGGAAGTATTAGACAAGCAACCAACTGGAGTATTCGTAACGGCAGAACTGATCTCCCGGTTCATCTTGATCCGAATGGTTCATTATTTATCGTACTGCAAAAACCTACTACAATTACAGAAGCTAAGAAGGGAATTAATTGGATTCAGACTAAATCCATTCAGCCGGTTGAAGGAAATTGGACAGTTGCTTTTGATCCAGCTTTCGGGGGTCCTAAAAAACCACTGCAATTTGATCATTTGTCTGACTGGACTACATATACCGATTCTTCTATTCGGTATTATTCCGGTACGGCTCAATACACGAAAACAATTAAATTTCATAAGACTGCCGAAAGGAAGCAGGTATGGATTAATATTGGAAAAGTAAACAACCTGGCAGATGTTTACATTAATGGCAGGTTTATCCAAACATTGTGGACTCCTCCATTCAAAACGGATATTACAAATGCTTTGGAAGAAGGAGAAAATACCATCCGTATTGATGTTACAAATACGTGGGCTAACCGCCTCATAGGTGATCAGCATTTAGCTCCGGAGAAGCGAATTACTTACACTATGTATCCGTTCAAGATGGAAGGTCGCGCATTACTTCCAGCAGGTTTAATCGGACCAGTTGTAATTGAAGAAAGTATTAAATAATAATTGATAGTTGAGGGATCCACTTTAACTCCGAAAATTTGCTTTTACCTGACGGGTAACCAGACACTCATTTCTGCATGTCCCCGATTGCCCCAGGCATAATAAGGAATTAATCGAATTGGCACCTGTACATTAGTTTTAGAATCCAGTTCTTTATAGAGTTTATTTTTCCAGTCTGCATTGTCAATCCTGATGGCTGTTGTATTAAGTTCCACAACAGGGCTGTTTTGTATCTTTATTATTGATTGAGTGAACGTCGAATTTACCGGTAAAGCAATAGAAAATACAGATACATTCTTTGGCATATCAATAGATTCAATGCAGTAAACAACAGGTCCACGCTTCACGGAAACCTGGTTACGTGTTTCTTCAACAAGAGGATTGGCTTCAATAAGTTTTGCTTCCATGGGGAGAACTAATTCAATAACATCACCTTTCTTCCACGTTCTTTTCAACTCAGCGTACGAACAAGGAATAAATTGCTTTTTATAAGGCCTTCCATTCACCAGGATTTTAGCATCGTTTGCCCATCCCGGAATACGTAAGAAAAGCGATAGATTAGATGGTAGTTGATCTATATTGATCTTAATATTTCCATTCCAAGGATAATCAGTTACCTGGCTTAACTTGATTGCAGATCCATCTTTCCATTTTGTATTCAACTGGTTACCTCCATATAGGTTGATATAAATTCCATTATCAGAGAAGTTATATATGTAATCATTCACTTCTGCAATTGTTCTAACCACATTAGGAGGGCAGCAGTTCGATAATGAAATGTACGGTACACGGTCTTTCGACCAACGCTGTTTAAATGGCAATTCATCAGAATAGGCGAGAGGATTGGTATACAGAAATTTTGTTCCATCAAGACTAATGCCCGATAAAACACTATTATACAGAGCCAGTTCCACAACATCCGCGTATCTGGCTTCCCCCGTTACCTGCAACATTCTCCAGTTCCATAGCACGTTCCCGATGTTCGCACATGTTTCATTATGAGCTGTCAGGTTAGGCAACTGGTATTGTCTTCCATAAGCCTGGTGGAGCTTTTCAACATCATTCGGATTATAAGATGTACCATCATTTGATACTCCATCATATAGAGAACCACAGCCGCCGGTGATGTACATTTTGTGATTTACTACATCGTCCCACATTCGGTCCAATGTCGACAACAAAGTTGGGTCACCTGTTTCAGCATATAGGTCCGCAGCACCTGCAAAAAGGTAATTAGCTCTGACGGCATGTCCCTCCACCTCTTTCATATTCCGGAAGGGATACCGGTCAGAGTTGTCATCGGAACCAATGGCAACACCTCTTATATCAATTATTTTTTTTACCAGCGCTTTATACTTCGGATCTCCTGTTGTGCGATACATCTCGATCGTACCCATATAATGGGAGGGACAGATGGCATTCCGGGCAGTTTCTGCACTTGCCGTGTCATAAAAACGGTAGAGAAAATCTGTTGCCTTCTTAGCTATATTCAGCAGAGTTGTTTTACCTGTAGCCCTGTAATGAACACACGCCGCTGTCATCAGGTGTCCAATATTATATGCTTCAAAACTTAATCTGCTGTCGAATGGTTTTTTTACTCCGCTGTTTTTTTGATCAATAGTAGATTTAGTATAGATGTAGCCATCCTGTCTTTGAGCTTTTCCAATCACTTCAATGGCTTTATCCATTTCCTCATCTAAGTTCTTATCTTTTGTTGCTGCATACATGCTGGCAACAGCTTCCAGCGTTTTATAGAAATCACCATCATGAAAGGAGGGTCCTTTATGGTTTCCGGTATCAAGACCAGCAGCTATTTCAAAGTTTTTGAATGCATGGGAGATGTTTGCATCATTATAAATTCTCCACATGTTCGGAACCATTGTTTCTTTACACACCTGGAACCGGTCTGCCCAGAAACCCTTCGTCCATTGTACGTCGCCCATATTTAAACTTCTCAATTTAGCATAAGAACTCCTGGAAGTATTGGTTAATGCTTTATCCTGTGCCTGCAGTGCAGTTGCAGTATAAACCATTATACATGTAAACAACAAGTATTTAAAAAAGTTTTTCATCATTTAGATTTTACTGTTCCAATAAGTTGACAATATCGTTTTTTCTTGATTCGGGTATTACTGTCAGCGTTTCCAGTTTGCCTGACTTGAGTATTGCTTCAATAGTTGTCTCGTAAGGTGCATGTAATTTAAAGTGAACATCCCAATCCCTGGGCCATGCAGGAAATAAATATATCTTAAGACTATCTTCCTGAATTAACATTTCCTGAAGGCCAATCATCCCGGATCCTCCCCAATTGTGATCTGGTGTCCAGTCAAAGCCTGGACCCCAGAAAGCAGGGAATCTTCTTCCGGAGTTCTTTAGTTTTAAGCTGGTATACTTTGCAGCATCCGCAGTTAATCCAAGTCGTGCAGCAAATATGTTATCTTGTTTCCAGCCAACATGACTTCTGAACTTTATAGCATTGGTATCTAGCATGTAAGTATTTACTGCTATGTCTAAATTCCGTTTACCGACACCATATATGGACCATGGAAACACAGGATACAATTGAGGTGATTCAGTATTATTAATCCTTTGCCATACCCATGCAGGTGCAATTGTTTTCTTTTTATTGATTTCACCAAATGCGATTGGAGGTATTCGCTTAAGCAAGCTGTCTAAGTACTTTCTTTTTTCTGCTGAGAGGTAATTTCCGGGTAACTGTAACAGCCTTTCAGTAATGGTCTTTAAACCGGCAATTGTAGATGTGGAATTATAAGCCATCTTGTAGGTCTCGGCTCCTGAACCTGGGAAAAGTATCAATTGACCTTTGCCATCCAGGGGCTTAATACCTCTTTCAGTAGCGAGGTATTGATAATGCTTATCAAAAAACCTAAGGCAGCTTTCAATAAAAGGAATGTAACTCGAAATATCTGTTTTGTTGTAACGCTCTGTGTCCAACATCATTAAACAGAACTCAAGCACAGTATCCCATGTGTATTCTAACCATGCATTATATTCAACTCCTTTGTCAAAGTCTGCAGGTCTTTTCCAGCTATATTCGGAAGGATTAGGTAATCCGAAATTCTCCATTTGTTCAGTAAAGCAGGCACCTTCATGATTCCAATACATTTTACTTCTCAATGCAGCATTTTTAAGGACAGCCATATAGAAATCAAACTCGGGTTTCAACAAGTCATAATCGCCGCTCTTAATCATTGGGAAATAAACTAACCTTTGATTTTGTGCAACATGTATGGCTCCTCCCCAATTTCTAAAATCAGGAGTAAATTTTGCCGCAGTATCGGTGAGGGATGGATCGTAAGTAAACAAGCCTCCATTAAATTTTGTCGGGTAATCACCATGAACATTGCTCGCTAGCATATATCGAAACAACTGGTAATTTCTGCTGCTTTGCCACGCAGAATCATTTTGTTTATTATGACTACTATTGATGAATATAAAGCTCCTATTCCAAAACTCTTTCCACCAATTTTCAGTTCTCGTATATTCCTGTAGTTTATTCTTGTTTGAATAGGAGACCAGCTTTGCGAGCGATTTTTTCCACTGTGCCAGTGTAGGTGCATTTTCCCTGTGCAGGTAAACAGTGATTTCGGTACTTTTTACAGGTTGGTTAGTTTTAAGTATCCATCCTTTGTAATCAGTATCAATATATTTACTCTGCGTTGTTCCTGCCGCCCTCAGGTCCTTAGCTTTAATTCTCCCCCCGAACACCAGGTCTTGCAAGGGATTATACAATTGATTTTTAACTGAGTCTAAACCCTGTTGCTTTACTGCGGCATCAAAAATGGTATTTCCGTTTTTATTTTGGTGGTAAAAGACTATTTCATTTCCTTCAAAAGCAATATCATCCTTCAGTGTTTTTAAATCTGCTTGCGGACCCCACTTGAAGGAAGTTCCGAATGTTGCTCTGCCGGTTAATGGCCGGTCAAAATAGCGCCAGTTCTCATAAGTGGTTTGGATTGATTTAGGATGATTGCTTTTTATTTCCAGGTGCACAACGGGTTGAAAGACATCAACCCATAGAATGGCACTTGTTTTATCACTGCCGTTTGTTCCTGTAATAAGAATCTTCCCCGTCTTTAAATCAAGTTCTTGCCTAAAGGAAGTTGCAAAAGGATTCGGAGTGAGTCTTACCCGAATTCTCCCACTTTTGAGCAGAGAATTATTCTCATCTAAATTTCCACTCGGGGCTATGTAATACAGAATCTCATTATTTTCAACCCACACATTCAGACCAAGGCTGCCACCTCCGCATGGCATGGATTCACCTGAGTTCTTACTCTGGCTTGTCCATATCACATTACACCCATCCAGTTCCTTCGGTTGTGAATAGGTGTCTACTGAAAGAAGCAAAAGAAGAATCAAAGGAATATAAACTCTAAGCAAGCAATAATACATATTATCAATTGTCAATTCGAAATGAAGAAACAGGATAAAATTTTAATAAGTTGAATATATGAATTTGCCGTTTACTTTAATATTGACTATCCTGTACTATCAGTGATTTTTTTTCGCCGAATAAACCCTCATTGGTTTTCTCGTTATTAATTTACAATACTTACGGATTTCACATTATTTCGTTCTTTTTCTATAGGCCATTATAGCCCAGAAATTGATGGCAAGAGCAAAGGCAAACACATATGCTATATGCGGCCCGATATCCCTGAGTGTACTCCCCTTTAACACCACCATTCTCATTACATCAACAAAATAGGTGACGGGGTTAAAACGGGTGAACCATTGAGCCCACATCGGCATACTTTCTATAGGAGTATACAGACCTGCCAGCAGGATGAATACCATAAAAAGAAAGAAGGTTACCAACATGGCCTGTTGTTGCGTGGAAGAAAAGCTGGAGATTAATAATCCGTATCCCAATACACAAAGCAGGTAAACCGCAGCAAAGACATATATGGTGAACATGCTGCCCACGGGAACAATCCCGTATAAAATCCACGAGATCAGGAAACCTATGGATAAGATGATTAAACCGAGGATCCAGAATGGAATTAATTTTCCTGCAATAAAATGGTATTTCTTTATCGGTGTAACATTTATCTGTTCAATGGTCCCCATTTCCTTTTCTTTAACAATGTTCATCGCTGTAAGAAACGCGCCTACGATAGTAACCAGCATAACGAGAATACCAGGTACCATAAAGAATTTATAATTCATTAAAGGATTATACCAGTTCGAAGACCTTACTTCAATATTTACTTCCGGTGAAAACCTTGGCATTTGTATCCAGTCAGAACGGATTTGAGAATTAAAATCCCGAATAATGCTTTGCAGGTAAGAAGAACCCAGGCCGGCTTTCACTCCGTTTATAGCATCAACTGCCAGGAATAATTTCGCTTCATTCTCTTTAACAAGGTGCCTTTCAAAATGGAAAGGAATCTCCATGATAAGATCTGCTTTATCTTTTTCAATTTCCTTAAAGGCTTCTTTAAATGAATTGCTGTATTGATCAAGGATGAAGTAACCTGAAGCCGTAATCTTCGCAATCAGCTTCCTGGAATAATCACTGCGATCATGATCAATTACAGCCAGCTTTACATTCCTCACCTCGTAATCTGCAGCCCATGGCAGTAAGATCAATTGAAGAATCGGCACAATAAATATTACCCGCAGTATAGCAGGGTTCCGGAAAATCTGCCTGAACTCTTTTTGTAATAAAAATTTTAATGTTTTCATTGGAGTCTAGTTTTAAAGTTTTTAAGACTCGCAATAAGAAGGAAGGCTGTCATTGCCGATAGTATTAGTGTTTCCTTCCAGATAGCGGCAAACGACAGTCCTTTAATCATTACAGCACGAACAATTTGATAGAACCACCGTGCCGGAACTATATTGGAAATCAGTCGAAGAATAAGTGGCATATTTTCCACCGGGAACAGGAAGCCACTCAACATGATAGTTGGTAAGAACAAAATAACCAGTGATATAAACATGGCCATTTGCTGAGTGTTCGTTAGTGTTGAAATCAACATTCCAAACGATAGACAAGTGATAGTAAATAACACACTTTCCGTCAATAAGAGCAACAGGCTTCCGCGTATTGGTACCTCCAATACGAATACACTCAGGAGTAAAATGCTAATGATATTAATAAATGAAATAACTGAATAGGGCACTGCTTTTGCCAGTATGATTTTTAAAGGCTGAATGGGTGAAACCAGCAGTACCTCCATTGAGCCTGTTTCCTTTTCTCTTGTTAAGGTAATAGCGGTCATCATTGAGCAAACAAGCATCAGTATCATTGCGATTACACCAGGCACAAAGTTGTATGTTCCTTTTAATTGCGGATTATAGAGCATGCGTACCTCAGTTTTTATGGAATACGGAAGCTGCCTGTCATGTGTATACCTTTGCTGGAAGTCCATTATAATGGCTGTTGCATAATTAGTGAGAGTTGTGGCAACGTTTGGATCCGATGCATCTGCAACCAATTGAACTGAAGCTGTATTAAAGTGGTCAAGGTCAGAAGCAAAGGAGGGGGGAAACACTACTACCAGTTTAACTTTACCCTGCTTAAAAATGGTCCCAATGTCCTTGTAAGAATGAATTTGAGTTGTAAGATCAAAGTAACGGCTGGCATTCAACTCATTCGTAATCTCATTTGTGACATTGTCTTTTGAAAAATCTAATATGGCGAATTTTGAATTCTTAACTTCTGTTGTTAAAGCAAATCCGAAAATCATTACAAGAGCTATAGGCATCCCAACGAGAATAAGCAAGGTTTGCTTATCTCTCCAGATGTGGATGAATTCCTTCCTGACAAATGAAAGAAACTGTTTCATCCTATAGCCTTTTGTATTTTGATTTCTGTTTGCATATCATCACTTATTAGCATCCATACCGGTATTTGTTCTTTTCCTGGCTAATTTTATAAATACATCATTGATGGAAGCTGCTTTATAGGTTTTCTTTAGAGCAGAAGGTGTATCCAACGCTTCAATTTTACCATCTACCATTATTGTTACACGATGACAATACTCCGCTTCATCCATGTAGTGTGTTGTTACAAAAACAGTAATACCACTTGCTGAAGCTTCGTAGATCATGTTCCAGAATTCTCTCCTTGTAACAGGGTCTACTCCACCTGTAGGTTCATCTAAAAATACAAGGGCAGGTTCATGAAAGATTGCTACAGAGAACGCTAGTTTTTGTTTCCACCCCAATGGTAAAGAGCTTACCAGTTTATCAGCATCTTTATCCATTTTTAACTGGCTGAGTAACAGGGCTGTTTTGTTGGTGATGAAAGAATCTGTCTTGCCATAAATGCCAGCATAAAAACGGATGTTTTCCCTGATAGTAAGATCCTCATATAAAGAGAACTTCTGGCTCATGTAACCAATGTTCTTCTTTATTTTATTGGGTTGTTTGTAGACATCGAATCCAACAACCTTACCTTTGCCGGAAGTGGGTGTGGCCAGTCCTGACAGCATTCGCATAGCAGTTGTTTTTCCGGCGCCGTTTGCTCCAAGGAAGCCAAAGATCTCGCCTTTGTGCACTTCAAATGATATAGCATCCACTGCGGTGAAATCACCAAATTTTTTGGTCAGGTTCTCAGTATATATTATCGGCTCTTCATTCATCTTTAACCTGCATTAACTGCATGAAACAATCTTCTATAGAAGGTGCTACTTCTTTAATGAAAATGGAATTGTGACCTTTCTCTTCCAGGAATTGGCGTAAGTGATCTTCATGGAACTCTTCCTTCATTATAGCGTGATGAAATTCACCAAAAGTATACGCATGATCCACCTCGGGGAAAGAGGCCAAGTCATGTAACAGGGCCATCATGTTAGCTGTTTTAGTGGCTAATATCACCTGCGTGAAGTCCTCCCTGATCTTTTGTGGAGTTCCTATAGAAAGTGTTTTCCCATTTTGAATTAAAGCAACCCTGTCACACAGAGAGGCTTCGTCCATGTAAGGAGTTGAAACCAGTATAGAAATCTCCTGTTCTTTAAGTGTTCTGAGCATTTCCCAAAACTCTTTACGTGAAACCGCATCAACACCTGTTGTCGGTTCATCTAAAAACAAGACTACAGGTTTATGAATCAAGACACAGGAGAGTGCCAGTTTCTGTTTCATACCCCCGGATAATTGCCCAGCTCTCCTGTTTTTAAATGGCTCCAGTTGACTGTAAATGTCTTTTACCAGTGTATAGTTTTCTGAAACAGTCGTTTTAAACAGGGTGGCAAAAAAATGAAGGGTTTCTTCAACAGTCATTTCCGGGTATAATGAAAATTTACCCGGCATGTATCCAACTCTTTCACGAATACTCTTATAATCCTTCACCACATCGAAGCCATCTACTTTTGCTGAACCTTTACCCGGCAAAAGGAGCGTGGTGAGAATACGGATCAATGTTGATTTGCCGGCTCCATCAGGACCTATCAGGCCGAATAGCTCACCTTTCTTTACATCAAATGAGATATCATCAACAGCTGTTATAACTTCCTTTCCTACCTTGAAAGTTTTAGAAATGTTATGTATTTCAATAGCAGCCACTTCACTTGTTTTCAAATTGTACTTCACCATACATCCCGATCTTCAGAAAACCATCATTCTTTACCCTGATCTTAATGGCATATACAAGATTTGCTCTCTCTTCTTTTGTCTGTATTGTTTTTGGTGTGAACTCTGCCTTATCGGATATCCAGTTGATTTCTCCTGTGTAAGTTCTGTAGGCGTTCGACCCTTTATCCACTAATACTTTTACCTGCTGGTGTAACTTAATTAATGACAATTGTGATTCGGTAATATAAGCCCTCAGTTCCAGGTAATCCAGGTTGGCAATTTTATACAGAGCCTTTCCCGCACCTGTTACTTCGCCCTGTTCAGCATATTTTGTAATCACGGTACCGCCTGTAGGATTTATGATTTTTGTTTTTGATAATTGTTCCTGCACCTGCGCTACCTGCTTTTGTAAAGGATCTGTCTCACTTAAAACGGAGCGATTTTGTGTAGCTGCATTGGAACGTTGTACTGCAATCTGTTGTTCGATAACCCTCATCTGTTTTCGTGCAACATCCACCTGGTAATTGAAATCATCCAATTGTTTCCCCGTAGCTGCATTTGCTTTTACTAGGCGTTCTGTTCTCTCTCTTTCGTGCAACAGGTTTGCCAGTGTTGATTTCTGTACCTGCAGTTGGTCCTGCAGTAATTGAACCTGTGGTGCTACTGTAACGGTTTTCTCTTTTAAAGAAGATATCGTTGCATTTACCTGCTCTTTCTGTAAACTTAAGTGGGTGGAATCCACTACACCAACCAGTTGTCCTTCTTTCAGCACGTCTCCTTCATTTACCGGGAAATATACCAGCTGCCCGGGTAATTGGGAAGAAACAATTACCTCATCTGCTTCAAAGGTGCCGGAAGCATCCACCTTTACTTCATTTCTGTTGCACCCAAGAAGTATTCCCCCCAAAACAAATAATGACAAAAGTCGTTTCATAAAGTTCTTTTATAGTTTTCCTATGGTTATGGCATAGTTCACTTTCGCCTGTAACAATTGCAGTTGATGTAACACCAAATTCTCACCTGCTTTATTTTCTGCATTCACCTGCAACATGTAATCATTGGCAGTGATTACTGCATTCTCCAGTTGTGCTTTCGATGCTTCTGTTACTTTTCTTCTTAACTCAATAATTTGTTTATCTATTGAAATCAGCTTTTCAAATTTGGTTACTTCTGCTTCCAGTTGTTTCAATTGTGAATTGGTATTCAGTAAAAACGTTTGCTTCTGCAGGTCTACTGATTGCTCATTTAATTGCAAAAGTTTCTCATCCCTGTTACGTGTATAAAAGCCATTCAAGGACCAGGTAAACCGAAGACCGGTAATGTAATATCCTTTGAATTCATTAGAAAGCAGGTTCAGTCCTGGTTTCCCATATCCTGTTTGGAGGAAAGCAGAAGCTTTGGGCCTGTTTCTTACATCTATTAATTTCTGTTGACCTGCAAACAGTAGCTTCTGGTTTTCAAATACATTCAATTCAGGGCGACTTATGGTGGTGTCTAATGGTGTATTAACTACGGGGAGCAGGAATTCTGCAGCATCTGAAATCTCCTGGTGAATTAAAATAGATAGAGCATCTATGAAGCCCTTCCTGGTGGCTTTGATTTCTTCAGTTTTTTCTTGTGCTTGTAACAATTCTGCCTGTAAAATATCAAGGTTGGATTTCAATACAATGGCATTGTCTACCTGTGGCTTTACCTTATCTATGCCCAGTTGTATGTCTTTCAAACTAAGCTGGGTTTGAGCAAGTAATTGGTTTTGCAGGAGGACGGCAAAGTATAGAGAGTTGATTCGCTGCTTCAGATTATAAAGTTCAACACCCACTTTGTTAAGTTCCACTGAAGTGTTAAGTGATTGCAGTTCTTTTTGTGTTTTCGTCATCCCGGCATCGTACAATAACTGGTTAACTTCACCGATTAGCCTGTATTGATCTTTTGATGGAGAAGGTATTTTTATTCCGGGTAATGGAATATCCACCTTAGTGATATCTGACTGATAAGTTGCCTGGCCATTTACTCCGGGTTGTGGAAGATAATTTGTATTTAGATTTTCAATATTCAGTTTCTCCGTTTGTCTTAAAATCCCTTTTTGCAACAGTAAGGGATAATTGCTTTCAGCAACATGAAAAGCCTGTTCAAGTGTTAGCTGCGTAATCTCCTGCGCACCAGATAACAAAGGGAACCAAAATATTATCAATGCAACAATCAAATACCTTTTTAACGGGATAGATTGCGGCCTCATACACGAAAATTTAAGTGTCCATTACGAATAGCTCTAAAGGTAGTTTACCTGTAATGTTTCAAAGATGATGTTGGTCAATCCTTCCGGATACACACAAAAACTTACTCTCGCCTGGCAGCATCGAGTTCCTGGATAGAAATTAAGGTGAATGACCGTTCTTTCTCAGCTACCCACCCGGGATGTAAATAATCACATTAGAAAATTGAGACTTTAAACAATTCAAAATTCCAAATTCCAAACTCCAACTTCTATTTCACCTGGTCTACTTTCACAATTGTAACCGGGTGCAATTTCTTATCATTTAAAGGCAACATTGTTCCGTTCATTTCCTGGTAAAACTGGATAGCTGCGATAAGAAACAGTGGCATACTGCTGTTTGCTGTCACCGCACTATCTAACATTATATCCGCTGTTGCTTGATTATTCAGCTGAATGTAACCGGATTCAGTTATTTGCTGAACGGAAGTGTTGGAAATGAAGTCTGCTTCCACGCCTGCACTCACTATCTTGAAGTGAGTAGCTCCGGAAGGATTGCGGATACTATGTTTTGGATTAAAAGAGGAGATTGCAAAACGGATAATCCCATCTGTCCTGTTGATTGAAGCGGAAGTCGTCACCGGGAAGATGGTAGCCAGGCTACTCACTTTACTGAATTCAAGGCCTTGCAGCAAACCCAGGTTGCCTGTTTGTACCTGCCGTTCCCCTTTCGGGTGGATGACATCTGTCTTTATTACTTTGAAAATATTTTTCAATACCCAGCCTTGAGTTTCTCTTCCCCTGATCTTGTCTATCATAGGGGCTACCGAATGCATCAACAGGGTAGCTGCATAGTTTGCATTGGTAAATTCTTTACTGGCGGCTCTCTGGCCGGCAAACGACGGATTTCTTTTGAAAATCTGGCTTGATACACCTGGCTTTCTTCTTCTTCTGCTCATGGTACTTAATTAAAATTTCTGCAAAATAAAAGGTCACATTGCAACCTATTTACAATCATCTCCGTTCTTCCATAAATTTCTTCCGGTTCTCATACGCAGATGATACAGTGTTGATACGGAGTTGATACGGAATTGATACGGAATTAACAGCGTATCAACTCCGTATCAACTGCGTATCAATTCCGTATCAACTGTGTACCCGCTCCATGCACGAGTGCTTAAAACCCCTGGGTTCAATCCTTAAGAAAAGTCAATATATCTGTGGAAGGGTAAGTAATACAGAAGACTTGCAAATCTTAAATTCAGATAGGTACAATTCCTTTCTTATGTCGAAGGAAATGGTGTATTTATAGTTTACTCCTTATTTGCAGAAATGATACCTGGGTGGTTATTAATAATGAGATTCTTGTCAATTAGACTTCGCCAATTCAAACGTATCCCGCAATAAAATATTCCTGGAAGAACTGCCAATCATCAGGTCAAACTCTCCCGGTTGTACTATCCATTTCGCCTTTTCATCATAGAAGGAGAGCTTTTCTTTGTTAATTACGAATTCTATTTTTTTGCTTTCTCCCGGCTGCAGCAATATCTTTTTGAAATCTTTTAATTCTTTCACAGGCCGCACAGGCTGTGCCACTTTATCACGGATATATAGTTGAACAATTTCTTCTCCCGCTACTTTGCCAGTGTTGGTAATAGTGCAAGAGACCCTGATGCTGCCATTGGAGTTCATCTTTTTGCTACTCAATTTCAGATCACTGTACCTGAATGTGGTATAACTTAATCCGTACCCGAATTCATATTGTGGGTAGATGGAAAGATCAATATAAGCCGAACGGTAAAACCGGTCAGTATCATTCGTTGCAGGGCGACCTGTATTGAAATGACTGTAGTAAATGGGTATTTGTCCTTCAGTACGCGGAAAGGTAATAGGTAATTTGCCGGAAGGGTTGTAATCGCCAAATAGCACATCTGCAATAGCATTCCCTGCTTCATTGCCTAACCACCAGGTATATACGATTGCAGGAATGTGTTCAACACTCCAGGGGAATATTAAGGGCCTGCCGGCATTTATAAGCATCACAACCGGTTTGCCGGTCGCATAGATGGCTTTCACCAAATCCTCCTGTATTCCCGGAATATGAATATTTGAACGGCTCTTCGCCTCTCCGCTCATGTCTCTCTTTTCACCAACAGAGAGGATGACCACGTCTGCCTGGCGTGCAGCAGCAATTGCTTCTTCAAAGCCTGCCCTGGAGCTGTCTTCAATGTCACATCCTTTTGCATACAAAACATTAGTGCTATTGCCAACTTTATTTCTTATCCCTTCCAATTGAGAGACGATGTAGTTGCTGTCTGGCCAATCGATGGACCAGAAGCCTTCCATTTGCATTTTGGCATTACCGAGTGGGCCTATAACAGCAATGGTGCGGAGACCTTTGGATAAGGGAAGCAACTGCTTATCATTCTTTAACAGAACAATACTTTTCTTAGCCATCTCCCTTGCTACTTCCTTATTGGCCGGGTTGTTTAATTCTCTTTGCTCTCTTGCTGCATCCATATACCGAAGTGGGTTATCAAATAATCCCATTTCGAATTTCTTGGTTAGGATTCGCTTTACCGCTTCATCAATTAAACTTACAGGCACTTTTTTATCATTGACCAGTTTGTGCAGATTGTCAATGTAGGAGCGGCTTTCCATGTCCATGTCATTGCCGGCGAGAATAGCCTTTTCTGCGGCTTCATAATTATTCTTTACATATCCATGGTTTATCATTTCACCTATAGACCCCCAGTCACTCACGATAAAGCCTTTGAACTTCCAGTCACCTTTCAGTATTTCTCTTTGCAGGTAATGGCTACCGGTTGCCGGTATTCCATTGATATCATTGAATGAGTTCATAAAAGTTGCCACACCTGCTTCTGCCGCGGCTTTGAATGGCTGCAGGTAAACCTGCCAGAGCAGCCGGTTACTCATATCCACCGGGCCGTAATCACGTCCACCAATAGCCGCACCATAAGCTGCGAAATGCTTGGCACACGCCATAATACTATTGATATTACCAAGGGCTGTTCCCTGGAAGCCTCTTACTCTTGCTGCAGCGATCAAAGCGCCGAGATAAGGATCTTCCCCTGCGCCTTCCATTACTCGTCCCCACCTGGGATCCCGTGCAATATCTACCATAGGTGCGAAGGTCCAGTGGATGCCTCCTGCAGCTGCTTCTGTTGCTGCTATTCGTTCTGATCTTTCAATGATGTCCAAATCCCAACTGCAGGCTTCAGCAAGTGGGATAGGAAATGTGGTGCGATACCCATGAATGACATCCTGACCAAATAAAAGCGGTATATGTAACCTGCTTTGCAAGGCTATTTTCTGCAGTTCAGTTGTGTGGGTAACACCGTTCACATTCAGCATGGAGCCGATCCTGCCTTTTTTCACTTGTTCCAACAGGTCTCCTTGTTCCGTAATCGGGCCGGTGTGTGCCCATGGTCCATTCAACTGGTTTAACTGGCCAATCTTTTCATCAAGAGTCATCAGCCGCATCAACGAATCCACTCTTTGGCTGATGGTTTTTTTCTGCGCGTGAACAGGGGAAACAATGAATATCAATACTAACAAAAAGAACAGGCTGAACGAACGGTAGTGTCGCATTGTTTAACTTTAGAGATTAAAATAGTTGCAGTCGTAAAGCAATCTAATTCTTACAATTATGAGAGTCAAAAATATTCATTTCTATTCGCTTGTTTTCATAGTAGTTGTCCTGTTTACTAACTGTGGAAGAAAAGTTATTGTTACAACCAACCAAAATATTCCACCGCTTACCAATGGTATGGAGATGTGGATGACCACTGCCGACAGTACTGTTTTATTGCAAAAGCAGGCCTCTCTTCAATTTGGAACAAGTGCTGCGGCTTCTTATATCATTGATGTTAATGATGCACAGCAATTCCAGACAATAGATGGTTTCGGTTATTGTTTAACAGGTGGGAGTGCTACGCTAATCAACCATTTAAGTGCTTCTGCTAAATCGGAACTGCTTCATGAGTTGTTTGGAAATACAGGTATAGGTGTGAGTTTCCTCCGGGTTAGCATAGGAGCTTCCGACCTGGATCCACAGGTATTTAGTTATGATGATATGCCTGCAGGACAAACTGATGTTAACCTGTCTCACTTTTCTTTACAGCATGATATGCAGGATGTAATCCCTGTACTAAGAGAGATCATATCAATTAACCCAAACCTGAAGATATTAGGGTCTCCATGGTCGGCACCTGTGTGGATGAAAGATAATGGAAGCACAATTGGAGGGAGTCTCCTGCCGGCTTATTACCCTGTATATGCGCAATATTTTGTGAAATACGTACAGGAAATGAAGAAAAACGGGATTACCATTAATGCCATTACCCCTCAGAATGAACCCCTGCATCCAAAAAACAATCCCAGTCTTTACATGACTGCAGTGCAGCAGGCAGACTTCATTAAAAATCATTTAGGGCCAGCCTTCAAAAGCGCCGGAATTACAACACAGATTTGGGTTTATGATCATAATGCCGACCGGCCTGATTACCCGCTCACCATCTTAAATGATGCTGCCGCCAACCAATATGTTGATGGATCTGCGTTTCATCTCTATGGTGGAGATGTAAGTGCGTTGGGTGAAGTGCATACCGCTTTTCCTGATAAGAACATTTATTTCACAGAGCAGTGGACGGGAGCCAAAGAAAAGTTTGATGGTAACCTGCGATGGCATATAAAAAATATTATTGTCGGTACCATGCGTAACTGGGCGCGGGTAGCACTGGAATGGAATTTAGCGAATGATCCGCAGTGGGAACCGCATACGCCCGGTGGCTGTACAGAATGTAAAGGAGCGTTAACTATTGGCAATGGAATAAACAGGAATGTTTCTTATTATATAGTTGCACATGCCGCGAAGTTTGTTCCTGCCGGATCAGTAAGAATTGCGAGTAACATTACAGGGGAGCTTTATAATGTTGCATTTAAAAGACCCGATGGTAAGAAGGTGTTGATCGTATTGAATGATAGATCGGCAGCCTCCAGTTTTTCGATAAGGTATAACAATCAAGTTGTGAACACGACTTTGCCGTCTGGCGGAGTGGCAACTTATGTGTGGTGAAAGGATGTGAAGTATTTGAAGATTTGAAAATTTGGAGATTTGAAAATGGCGTTGGGGAGTTGAGAGGTTTAGAAGTTTAGTACTAATAATAAATGCGGATTATGAATCCAAAGGTTGATGAATTCCTGGATAGGGCAGGTAAGTGGCAAAAAGAATTTGAAACATTAAGAAAGATCATACTTGCCTGTGGGCTGGAGGAAGAGTTTAAATGGGGTAATCCATGCTATACGTTCGAGGGCAATAATATCGTGCTGGTACACGGTTTTAAGGATTACTGTGCCGTGTTGTTTTTTAAAGGTGCATTATTGAATGATCCTAAAGGAATTCTGATCAGGCAATCGGAGAATGTGCAGGCAACGAGGCAGGTAAGGTTTACAAATGTCCAGGAAATAACCAGGTTGCAAAAAACTTTAAAGGACTATATCTACGAATCTATTGAAGTGGAGAAAGCCGGTTTGAAAGTGCCTTTAAAGAAGAGTTCTGAATACCCGGTTGCTGAAGAGTTTCAGAAGAAACTGGATAAAAACCCATCATTGAAAAAGGCATTTGATGCATTGACCCCCGGGCGGCAAAGAGCCTACCTGCTTTATTTTTCAGCAGCCAAACAATCTAAAACAAGAGAGGAGAGGGTGAAAAAATGCATGAAACTAATTTTAGATGGCAAAGGATTAGATGATTAGAATACGCTGATGTCATTCTTATGTAGTAAAAGGATTAGTAACAGTCAAATCTCTTTTAGTGACTAATGCGGAAATGGACACTTCAAAAAGCAGTAAAGTACCGGCATCTCTTTAATTAAATATTTTCCTCACTGATGGGAATTCTGGATATTGTAATCCATCTTTAATAAGTTTGAAGTTCCAAGAACTAAATGATCCTATATGAAAGTTCATCATTATTATGTCCTCCCAATTTTATTGATTGGTTTTTCGTCATTCATTTTTACTCATCAGCCTCCCGGAGCAAACAGAGGTATGGCAGGAAAGAAAGTAAATGTGTACAGGACTGCTGAGAATACAAAAGACCGGTTATCATTAGCTGAAACAATAGAATTTACTCCTGTAGGACAACCATTGGAAACACAGCCTTGCGTTTTTGTGGATCCTTCTAAAAGTTTTCAAACATTAATAGGTATTGGTGGAGCACTCACAGATGCCTCTGCTGAGGTGTTTGCAAAACTGCCTTCGTTAAAACAGGCAGAGTTTTTAAGAGCTTATTTTAATCCGGAAAGCGGTATCCATTATTCTTTTGCCCGTACCAATATCAATAGCTGTGACTTTTCCAGTGATATGTATACCTATGTTGCTGAAGGCGATAAAAGTTTAAGGACCTTCAATATTGATCACGATAAGAGGTATAAAATTCCTTTCATCCGCAGGATAATAGGCGCTGCAGGTGGGAAGTTAAATTTGTTTGCAAGTCCATGGAGTCCTCCAGCCTGGATGAAAGAAAATAATGATATGCTCCATGGCGGAAAGCTGAAGAAAGAATACTATCAAACATGGGCTAATTACTTTGTTAAGTTCATAAGATCGTATGAGAAGGAAGGCATTCCAAGATGGGGCGTGACAATACAGAATGAACCCATGGCAACCCAAACATGGGAATCCTGTATATACACAGCGGAAGATGAAACGAACTTCCTGAAAAATAATCTTGGACCTACGTTTAAGAAACAGGGGCTAAGCGGTAAAAAAATAATGATCTGGGATCATAACCGTGACCTTATTTTCCAAAGAGTCAGTACTACTTTGAGGGAGCCTGAAGCCGCTAAATATGCCTGGGGAATAGGCTTTCACTGGTATGAAGACTGGAGCGGTGGCGACCAGGTATTCGACAATGTGAGGAAAGTAGCGGAAAGCTTCCCCGATAAAAAATTGGTTTTCTCAGAAGGATGTAACGATAAGTTTGATATGAAGAAGATCAATGAATGGCGCCTCGGAGAAAGATATGGACGTTCTATGATCAACGATTTTAATAATGGTACCGTTGCATGGACAGACTGGAATGTTTTGCTGGATGAAAAAGGAGGTCCAAATCACGTAGGGAATTATTGCTTTGCACCCATACATGCGGACACCCGTACAGGAGAATTGATTTATACCAACTCCTATTATTATATAGGTCACTTTTCGAAATTCATTAAACCGGGTGCAAAAAGAATTGGCTGTTCTTCCAGCCGCAGTCCACTTTTGTCCACTGCATTCAGAAACCCGGATGGAACTATTGCTGTGGTTGTAATGAATAACACGGATAAAGAAATGCCTTTCCAGCTATGGGTTAAAGGAGATGGAGCAAAAACTTCCAGCCTCCCGCATTCTATTATGACATTGGTCTATTAAAGAAGACTTTCTATATAAAAAATAATTTTATATTGATAAAAATGTTAGCGTTGTTGCAAAAATTCTTTATGACTTTTTTTGATTGAAGTTTAAACTTCGTTAGATTTACTATAGCTACTGTTGTTGTTATATGGGAGAGACTGCTTAATTCTGGGATTAAAATACCGACTATTCCCCCGTGTTACATTCAGTAGGCTGCTTTAGTTAAATACTTTAAATCTTCTGACAGACGCAGAAGATAGGAATTGTTTGAAACCAATTTTATATGAGACAACAAAAGCCCTTTGCTTTCGGCAAATGTGTATTGGCCTTTTTACATTCAAAGGCTGTTCTATCAACTGTACTTTCCCTGATTTTCTTAACCCTTACCGCTGCGGCTTCACCCTTAACCGATACGAGAATCACCGGTAAAGTCACTGGTCAAAACGGAGAAGCACTTGTTGGAGTGAGCGTCTCCGTTAAGGGTACTACTGTAGGTACCACCACCGATGCCAATGGCAATTACTCCATCACTGTGCCCACAGGGAGTACTACACTTGTATTCTCTTATGTGGGATATGAAACCAAGGAAATGGAAGTCAGGGACCAAACGGTGATTAATGTTTCACTTGGAACCTCACGTACTACCATGGATGAAGTGGTGGTTATTGGTTATGGTACCGCCTCGAAAAGAGATCTTACCGGCTCTATAACAAAAGTGTCCGGCAGGGAAGTGGCGGATAAGCCTAATAGTAATCCTGTTGCTTCACTGCAGGGTAAAGTGGCGGGTTTGTATATCGTGAACAGCGGTAATCCCGGGCAGGAACCCGATATAAGAATTCGTGGTACCGTGAGTATCGGGCAGGTGCATCCACTTTATGTGGTGGATGGAATCTTCCAGGATAATATCAATTACCTGAATCCTAATGACATTGAATCCATTGAAGTTCTTAAAGATCCATCTTCACTGGCCATCTTTGGTGTACGTGGTGCCACCGGTGTTATTGCAATTACAACCAAGAGAGCAGCTGCCGGAAGAACAGTGATTAATTTGAATACTTCTTATGGATTTAAGAAGTTGGTTGATAAGATTCAAATGGCAAATGC